>CAZGVZ010000022.1:10230-17704 GCA_964529145.1 uncultured Fibrobacteraceae bacterium
CTGACGGCCTCTTGGCGAGACCGATCGCATCCTGAAGACGATGAAAACGGTAAAGGGCCGATCCGCCCACTGCGGAAATGAACTGTTGAAAAGCCCGTCGTCGCCATCGTCGGTCACGTGATCGAAAAGGACCGCCGGATGTCCGTTCACCGCGTTCGCCGAAAGGGTCGGCTGGCGGTCACCGTCAGTCTGGGTGAGGCTGTTGTTAAAGCCGGATCCGCCCGACCACCTGCTTACGCGGTTTCCATACTGAGGGTTGATGCCGTTCGAAGCGTCAAGCGAGATAGAGAGCTCCGGGATTTCTTCCGGAGCTTCGATCGGATACCGGACGAGGAGAGTCTCACTGTCGGAAGTTCCGGTGGAATCATTGACAGTGACGAGGATCGTGTCATCGCCGGAATTCGGATATGAAGGAGGCGCGATTTCGACGGAAAAGGTCCTTTGTTCTCCCGGGAGGCGCCGGACAGCCGGCGGGGAATTACGTTTGTCTGTTGACACTTCGTACCGTTCAGTGAACGGATGGTCCGCATCGGAAATGACGAAGCGCGCGCTTTCAGGCTGTGCCGGCGAGAACAGTGATAACCGGCCCGAGGGGAGCGTAATTCCCGAATAAGTGTGGGTGAGCGCGCAAGAGTGGCGGTTTCGGGGCACCACGGTGATTCGCGGCGAGATGGTGTCCGAAGTCTTGTAGCGATCTGTGACCGAAACGGTCATCGTGCGGATGCCGGTATCCGCGCTCGTAGGAGTCCAGAAGAGCATCCCTGTCGTGTCGCCGGTGAGGATATTGGTGCCGCCGTTGTCCATACGTGCAGTGAACGTGAATGGATGCACCCCCGTGCCTGTCACAGTTTTAAGCTGCAAAGACACGTTGTCGACATCGGTCTGCAGCAGTTCGGGGAAATCCTCCGTATTAGTCAGAAAGCGCACCGCGGGAGGCATGTTATCGCAATCCACCGAGGATAGATACCATGTATACGTATTCGACGAGTCCCGTCCATCGAAGAGCTTCACGACGAGGCTGTCGTCGCCAAGCACGTTCATGGGCGGGGTCCAGAGCACCATTCCGCTGTCGGAAACCGTCATGCCTGCCGGAGCGTGTAGCTTTACGACTATCACACTGTCGCCGTCCGGATCGAAAAAGCCGATCTGAAACCGGTAGACGCTGTCGGCGCAGCAGTAGTCCGGGAATCCCGGGTCTCCCGAGAGGAAGGGCGGAGTGTTGGCGGTAAGCGCGCCGTACTGAATGACATAGCGCATGCTGTCGCTCGCTCCGGTCCTGTCGCGCACCTTGACGGCAAGGAGTTCCGCCACTCGCGACGAATCCGGCTCGATCGCGATGAAAAAGTTCCTGCGGTCCAGAACCTCCACGGATCGAAGTGAACCCAGCGTGACCGTGAGATCGTAGGATTCGGTCAAAGGATGATCCTGATCATGTATTGCGAAATAGAGAGTTTCGGGGATCGGATGGGTGAAGAGATCGAGAACACCGGTGGGTGTGGTGTCACCTGAAAAAACCGACGAGAGCGTGCAGGGGAACTGGTTTTTCGGAACTACCCACACCGAGGGAAAAATCGTGTCGTAGCCTCGGATCCCATCGCCGACTGTGATCAGGAATTTCCGGTGTCCGGTATCGGCGAGTGCCGGAGCCCAGAGAAGCGAAGCGCACGTATCGTTATCGAGAAGCATGCGGCCATTATCGAGTTCTTTCACGCTGTAGCGCGGCAGAAAGTCCACACCCGAGGATTCGATCGACAGACGGACATTCAGCCGGTCGTGATCCGCCTGGAGCACGCGGGGAAAATCCGAATCCGAGGTTCTGAAAGAGATCGATGCCTCAGAGTCACTGCAGCGAATGCTGCGGAAGACCCTGTGGAAGATGCTGCTTTCGTAGGGGTCCGAAAGCTCGAATATGAGAGTGTCAAGATCGTACCCGGGACGAAGGACGGGGCTCCACGTGATGACACCCTCCCTCGAAACCGTCATGCCGGCGGGCATCCTGATCGTTTTAAGTTCGACGGGATCATCGTCGTCGTCCTGCCAGCGCAGCGATGTCTTGTAGGAGTTTCCGGCGCAGCATTGTGCCGGTATTCCTATCTCGCCCGCGAGGTAAGGCGGGGAATTTTTATAGATGATGACCGTGCGTTCGCGTGCGTTTCCCGCCCGGTCGGCGACGACGACGCGCACGGGTTTGCCCTGGAGACCATGTTCGAGCTTTCCGGTGTTCCACAGCCAGGCGAAAGACGCCGAATCCGCAGGATATGCTTCTCCGTTGATCGTCACATGCGCGAGGCCGCTCCCCTCGTCGAAAGCGACGATTTTCAGCGTAAGCTCGTCGCTCATGGTATAGAAACGACTCTGAATTATTTCATCTCCGGTAGAAATTTCCCAGATCACCGGGTCGACCGTGTCAATCATGTTCGGGTCGAAGACGATCGTGCGCTGAGAGGAAGCCAGGAGAGCGCCGTCGGCCCCGTAAGCCGATACGATCACGGTAGTAAGCGGGGAATCGAGAGGGACGAGCCAGCTCCACTCGCCCGCACCGTCGACGGTTTTGATATATGAATCTTCGATCCCGTTCACCCGGCATGAAACTATCATGGTTTCGCCGCGGTCGCTCTGGGCGTAACCGTGGATGCGGTAGCTCCGCCTCGGAGAGATTGCGGTGTCGGAGGCGGGGATGTAAAAGGAAACCGAAGCGGGGGAGGAGTTTACCGCACCCGGGCTGAAGGCTACGAAAAAAGTGTCAAGCGCGACATTGCGGAACTGCATATTGTCGAGTGCGAAAACGACGATTGAAAGCCTGTTGCTGTCATTGGACAAGGATGGCAGGTCGTGAAAAAGCCGGGTATGGATGCTTTCGCCCTTCCTGGTGTAGTCGAATGCCGTCCCGTTTACGCTGCACGATTCCACGGGGGAGCCCCCGGCATCGCAGATGAACGCCTTGAACGCGAACACCGTGTCGCCTGTGAAAATGGTGTCGCCGACGAGGTTCTCATTGACGCATCTAATGACCGGCTTCGAGGTGTCGTTGAGCGAATAGGTGAAGGAGACCGCCGGAGATTCGGCAGCGCCGGAGAGATCCGATACCCAGACCGAACCTTTTCCCCTGGTAGGCGAGAACAGGGGAAAGGTGACCATGAGACGGTTATTCAACGAGGAGCCGTTCCAGTTTCCTCCAAGATTCCAGTGATAGAGAACGCCTTTTTTCTCGTCGGGAACCGCTGTGGTAAGGAGGGTTACCGTGTCGCCGAAAGACCCGTTCACGGTTTCCTGGCGCAGCGGATTGTATACCCTTACGGGGAATTCCTGCGGCAGGGCTTCGCCGCCGGTACGAAACGTGGTCAGGGTGGTGATCTGGGGCCCTGTATCGAAGAAGGATACTTCGAAGGTAAACGGGTCCTCGTCGGGTATCCCCCGGGAGGGAATCGCCCGGATCACCGTATCGGTCCAGTAACGGTTTTTCGGGGAAACGAGGGAGAACGAATCGACCGCTTCCCGCGCGGCGACCACTATCGTGAAAGTGCCGGTTTCGAAAAGCGCCACAGAGTCGTCTTTCGCGAAACTCCAGGATCTTACATACACGTTCGCGTTCGCAGGATCTGTGAAAGGGTTGTAATCGGTGCAGAGAATCATCGTCACCGCTGTGAGTAAAAGCAGGGCGCTGCCCCCACCCGTGATGAAGCGTCTTCTAAAGATAACCAAGATCTTTTTTCTCATTTCCGCGGTAATGATTCGCTATGAAACTGAAGGTGATACCCTCCATGTAAAATTATATAAGATTTTCATGAAAAATGAAGAAAAAACAGTAGAGACGCCATGCTATGGCGTCTCTATTCCGTCCGAAAGATTCTTCAGTACACCTCCGAGAATGTCGCTCCCTCCACCGTGAGGTTATCGAGCACGAACTCGACCGTATCGTCTTCCAGTGCGTTGAATTCGATACGCACAATGGAATGCGCGGTCTCCTCCCAGGTGATATCCGGGTCGGGATTGGAATCTTTCTTGAACCCGAGCGAATCGAACGGGATGAACAGGTGCCGCCACCCCGGCTGCAGTTCTACATCAGCGCTGTAGTGTTTGTATTCACCCATCCTGTCGATGGTATCGGATTCGAAACTTATGTTGAGTGTTCCGCCTCCTTTCACGTCGAACGATATACCTGTGGCGGAACCGAAATCCCAGAGGCTGTCTCCGTCGGATTTCGTGCCAAGGCGATATCCGACGAGCGCCCAGGCTCCCCGTGTGACCAACACACCTTTCAACGCATTTCCTCCGTCAGCTCCCTCAGGTACGATGGAGTACCCGGAGAAAGCGCTGTCGATATCGTAATGCAGCGTATAGAGACGACGATCATCGACGAATGGTCTCCCCGTGTGTGCCGTATCCTCGAAATCGTCGATAAGGAAAGTCGAGAACGATATCTCGTCGTCGTAGACGGTCCCGGCACTCGAGGAAATCACCTCAACGGAAGCTCCCATGTTCCATCGCGAATCATCGGCCATGACCACCGGACTGTATACCCCTCCGGGGATACATGGCAGCGTGTAGGTTCCCTCCGCGGCGATCGGTGCGGTATAGGCGGTCCCTTCGAGGCGTATCCGGGCCGGATTGCCCGAAAAGCCGTAAATGGTTCCCGACATCGATCCGTAGTTCCCTATCGTCACGCCTGTGAGGGTTTCGGGTCTTTCACATGAAACATTTCGTATGAAGGCTGCGCCGGACGGGTGGTCCACCTGCACATTGACGGTTTTTGCCCGAGTGGGTCTGAAACGGGCTATTCCGGCATCATCGGTTTCCGCGCTGTCCATGACGACCGGTTTTCCGCTGAAAACGCTGGCGAACCAGTCACCGGACGGGATGAGCTTTACAGAGGCATTGGCGACCGGGCGGTCGAGAGAGTCGACCACACAGATCTTGGTAGGATTGCCGATGTCGAGCCCCCCGCCAGTTCCGCAGTGAAGTGGGCAGAGGGCGAGCCCTATCGTCACCAGAAGCATTCTCGTTCCGGAAAACATGCCCGTCACCGCTCCGATCTACCTTTTCTCGCACGGTGCGGCCGGTCGGGATCCACCAGCGGGAAAAACTGGAAATTCAACTGATAGACCTGATCGGCATCCTGGCTGCCCGCCGCGAAATCGAGCAACTGCCTCCGGAAATTCTGGAGCAGGGTCTTGACCCTTGGTACATCGTTGCCGGAAAGGCGCAGCGTGGTACCGCTTATTTCCCGAAGTTCGTGGGAGAACCTGGCTATGGATTCCAGGCCGAGCCGTATCATCTGCCGGTGAAAGTGAGATGCCAGGATATGCGTCACTTCGGGGTCGGACTGCATTGTTTTGTCTACAGGCCTCCATCCGGTCTCGGTTTTACCGATGAACCCAGTTCTTTTGAGCAGAGCCAGAGATGCGGCGGCATCCTTGTGCCTGATTTGAGGCACGAGCATACGGGAGATCCACAGCGATGAGTTTCTGTAATCCGGCAGCGCGGTGATCTCCCTCACTGCGACATGCCACCATGCGCTCATGATCTCCATCTGCTCGTCTTTCAGTCCTGCCGGCAACGATGCGTTCCGCAGTTTGAGCAACTCCTCCAGACAGCGCTCCTTTTCAGAGGGGGAACCGGCGGTTGTGAACCGTACCAGCAGAATGAAATATCCGCGTTCCTTCTCCTCCATCCTGAACGCCGTCGCAAAACGCTCTGCTCCGTCAATGGAAAGATGGCGCCCCCCGTTGATGACGTTCTTGAGGGAGTTGGGGGATTTGAAACCGGCCCTGGCGACAATATACCGGTGCGAGAATACGGGATTGACCGCCTTGTGGTAATTGAAAAGGGCAGAAAGATATTCCCGGTAGTTGAAAAAAGTGAAGATATTGGGTTTTGCAATGGCGTCGGTCACGGTACCACCTCTATTGAGCGACTATCATATCGTGTCCGGATGCCGCAGAATATGGCCACTGTGCACAGCTTGCATGCCGACCCAGCGCATCTGGAACGCGGTGCATTCCCCGGCATCGTCCGTATCATTTACCGGTAGCCGCACGACTCAGTGATCAAATATACACGAAACGAAGCTGTTTTTCAGGAGATCATGAAGAAAGTCGATAAAAGTGTGTATTTATCAGGATACACTCCGGGGGAGTTGAGATTTCATGCCGATCGCCGGGGGGGATTCAATGTTGTGTGATTACCCTGCAATCAGGCTTGTATTGGATCCGTACAGGAGAAATCGGGAAGCGCTATCAGCCGTACAGGTTATGATGTATCCTGAAAAATGGAGAAATAGAATAATGATATACCATTCATGGTACCGTACCGGCCGCGGAGGCATTACCTGCGGAAAAAGTACATATTGAGCGTATCCTGAAAAGATACGGAAAATGTATGCCGCAAACCTTTTTCCGCTCCTTTCGATGCGTCTACCGGCTATATTTCCCAGTACCTGATTTACTTTACTTTCAGCCTGGGGTGTGATATGAGAAATCTCGTTTTCGTGATCTGCGCGGTTACACTGAAAGCCGCATCTCTTTTCGCGGCGGCTGTATCCCTCAGGGGAACTGTCATGGACGGTTCGGGAACCCGCATCGAGGGAGCAATGGTCTCGCTCGCCAAGATGAAAGATCTCTCGGCGAAAACCGATGCTCAGGGAGTGTTCACCATAACTTCCACGGAAGTGACGCGATCAGTACCGTCCGGAAGAGCGAACCATCGGCTCTTTATCACCGGAAAGAGAATAACCATTTTTCCAGTACCGGCAACCATGGAAGGCCGCATCGATTTCTTCTCGAACGACGGAAGAAGGGTTTCGACGCTTTGCTTCGCGGGCACGGGTACGGGCAGCTGTCATGTCGAACTGCCGGAACTGCCGCCCGGGATGACTATCGTTCGTGCAACGATCGGCGGGTATGCAGTCACGCATACCATTCTTTGTCTCGGAACGGTTGCCGGCCGCGCGGAACGGCGACTGTTGCCGGCAGGCCGGCGGGGAACAGGAAAGCGCGCGGTGGCCGCGGTCCTCGATACGATCATAGCCGTAAAGTCCGGTTATCTCGACGCGAAAAAGCCGGTCGATCGTTATGAGAAAGATGATGTCGAAATAATCATGCTAAAGGAAGGGACCGGGGAAATGCCTCTGGTGTATGCGGTGGAGAACACCGGAACGGAGTGTGAAAAACCCGCTTCGATGCCTCCGGTCGCCGAGTGTCCGGTAATCACCGGCCTGCCCGATCCCTTTCTGATGTCCAATGGGACACGTATGGTCACCAGGGAGCAGTGGCGGTGCCGGCGTGCCGAAATCAATGCAGTCATCCAGCATTACCAGCTTGGGACCAAACCCGAACTTACAGGTGACGACGTGTTCTCCGCCGATTTCTCGAACAACACGCTTACCGTGACGGTGACCCATGGCGGAAAATCAATAACACTCACTTCAGGCTTCGGTGTCCCGTCTGGAGAGGGCCCTTTCCCTGCGGTTATCGCC
>CAZGVZ010000023.1:0-11243 GCA_964529145.1 uncultured Fibrobacteraceae bacterium
TATACCCAATCCGGCTGCGATGTCGACATTGAGCTGATCGAGTTTCTCAAGCTGAAGGACATCCACACGAGCCCGCGGAACGAACTTCCCATTAACCCCTGCCATCGCGGAGAAGAGGCGGATTTCAAATCTTCCGAAATAATCCTGTTCCGCGAGAATCTTATCGTCACTTCTAGCGGTAATTGTTCCGCCACCCATGGAGATTTCCAGATCCATCGTTTTCGCGACCGGCCAGTTCATGCCGATATTACCTTTGTAGACTTTGGTCTCGTAAAGCGCATTGTCCTCTTCTACTTCCTGCATCGCCAGATATGCGCCGGCTCCCATCATGACACCCTTCTGGGTCACATACCCCATCATTAAATCCATTTTTCCGACAGGCGCCTTGAGGTCGACCGCAGTGTCAAGGTAACGTGAAGTTCCCCTGGTCACGTAATCCAGCATCTCGTCATAACGGTTCAGCATGGCACCAAAAGAAACCATGGGATATTTTCCGGCGCTTTCCGCTTCCTCTTTCAACGAATAGGAGACTATAGCCCCGAAAAAAGGATCCTTCAGAATCGATCCTGAATCTGTGAGATTGAATTTTCCCAGCGACCCGTAAATCATATTGGGGTAAAGGCTGAGATTCGCGGGATTTCTGAAAACGCTCTGTTCATCCATGAAAAACGCATCGTGTTTTCCCATGGAGATGACCCTTGCATCCGTTGCGTAACTCCCTATACAAAATCCCGCAGCCAGAATGAAACTTAGCGCTTTTCTCATGCGGATCCTCCGTTTAAAAGGCTATGTATGAAGTGGCTAAAAACCGGCGTTCTCAAATGGGATGGAGATGCGCCCTCTTCGGCGCATCTCCTCTATTTTCATTTGTTTGAAAGCAGTTGAATCTTATCATTCAAAGATACGGAATGCAAGATATTTTTGAAGATTATTGCGAGAAAACGAAGGGATACACCACTTCCGTCACATCTCCGGGTTTATCGATTTTTTCAAATACCCATAACCGGATTTTGGCGGTTACCGTCTGCTCGAGTTCGGAATCGGCCATGGTCGATTCGACCACCTGGCAGAAGATCACTTTCCCGAATTCGTCGATCGCAAACTTTACGGTAATCTTTCCCTTCAGACCGGGTTTTTCACGTAACCTCTTGTTGTAGGCGTATCTGAGTGCGGCAAGGTTCTGCATAACCACTCTCATGATGCTAGCCTTGCTTCGCCCTCCGGTCAGAGCACCACCTTTGGTAAACTGTGGAGCCGAAATCTTCAGGGAGCCCCTCTTCTTTAGGTTGAGGCCGCCTCCGCCGTCGCCACCCATGAGACCACCGATCAGATCATCGATTCCTCCGGAGCCGCTTCCGCCGAATCCGCTTCCGTATCCAGCCCCGTAACCGATTCCCGCGACACCTTTTCTTCCGACTCCTCCGCTTCCGCCGGCCTTCAATCCGCCGACTCCCTGAAGAATCGCGTCGATGTCGGTTGCGAATCCGCCTTTGCCGAAAATGTCCGCGGATGCAACTGATTTACCTTTGATCTGTCCGGAAATGATACCCAGAACGCCTTTCTGGGTAACGCGTGCGCGCGGGTCTCCGCCGCCGCCCTGCATTCCTCCGGCGCCTTTGTTCTTATTAGGTTTCAGCTTCTTCTTGTCGTTGAGCTTCTCTTCATCCTCTTTCTTCTTTTCGTCTTCCTTCTGCTTCTGCAGCGTTGCCGGCAGCTCTTCCTTCACCAGTTTCGCCACCCGTTCTTCAGGTACTTTCTCGAAGAAATCGGTAGCTACCGCAACGATCTCTCTTGTACTGAGATACATACCGGTAATGATCGCAAGAATGAGACAAACAGTTTCAATGTAAAGAAGTCTCCGATCGCCCTCGAATTTGAAAATATCGCCTCGCTCCCTCATTCTCTGGGCATACTCCTGATCGGAGAGGATTCTTCCGGGCGCGTCTTCGTCATCGTCACCGGAGGCTGCGTTCTTCACCGCCGGCCTTTGGGCGACCGGTGCGGCGACCATCGCGGCTTCTCCGCCAATCGGAACGAGTTCAACCTCTGCGCCCACCGCTTCGAACTGTCCTTTGAGCCGCACGGCCTCATTCTGTTCCGCTTCCTTACGGATGCAGACCGGTTTCTGGGTAATCACTCCGTATACCACGTCGGGAGTGCTTCCAGACCACCGTGCGATCTCTTCGGCAATTCTCGATGCGCGCTGAGGGTCCCCGCATTTCTTGATTAATACTTTGTATTTCACGGTTAACCCTGTTCCCTTTCCATGACTGCGAAATTCATGGTATTGTACCCGACTTTACCGCATGTGTTCATGACCTTGAACAGCACGTCGAAATCCATGTTTTTGTCAACCTGAATGATGATCTTGCCCTGAACCGCGTTGAGCGCCCCGAGCCGGACCATCTCTTCTTCCTGAGCCAGACACTGCCGGAGTTTCTCCTCTACTTTAGAGATCACCGGATCAGGATCGTCGAAAGGAATCTTCCGGACGTCGTCGGTCGGAACGAGTGGCAGATTGTCGACGGTGATCATATCGTTTGTCACAGCAAGCTGCAGATTGATTTCCGTAGGCTTCTTCTTGGAATCGGAATTCGGCAGCACGAGATTGTCGGCGTTGGTCAGAATGCTCCCCTCCGACGAGAAACTCTTGAGCAGGAAAACCAGGATGATCGTGAACATGTCCATCATGGAAGTTATCTGCAGCGGAAGGTCCCTCTTTTCCCTTCGCGCTCTTCCTCTCTGAACAGCCATATCAACTCCTCAATTTAGCGATTGAAATGTTCGGATACTCAGCGTTTCGCGCTTTATCCATGATTTGAATGATCTTGTCGTAGATGACATAGTTCTCTGCCGCGATGATTATGTCCTCGCCATCCTCCGCGTCGCGATATCTTTCCTTGATTTTCATCAGGCGGTTCTGCAGTTCGTCGTAGGCACTGAGCTCCTTCAACGCGAAATCCGCAGGATCGCTGACTATCATCATCCGGCGCGGGTTGGTGAGAGCGAACACCGTATCTCCGACATTGACCGATTCCAAAGGTTCACCGGCCGCATTGGTGACCAGTTCACCCCACTTCGCGGTGTAGAGCCTCTTTAGGACGTTCCGATTTTCATCACAGACATATAGAAGAATATCGAAACGTTCATAAATGGTCATCTCCCTCCCGGAGGTGGGATGCTTGACCGTTTCTCCCGGTTTGTATTCGACCGTGAATTCCTTCTGATCGTCTTTCGAGATATACTTATGATATTCGCGGTAATAGAGACTCGGCATGAAGCCGCCCTTAGCCCCAAGGGTCACGACCGAGTCGGTGATGATGGCGGTCAGAAGGAGTTTGTTGCTCTTGTCCTCCGTCGACGCCTCTTTCACCGTGGTTTTCGTCTGTGACCCCCGCTGCTCCGGCAATTTTATGTCGATGATCGCGACCTTGGCGAACTCGGCGGAGAGCAGAAGCATCGGGATCAGCGTCACCATGAGATTCATGAACGGCTTGAGGTCCATGTCATCCGCAGGCTTCTGCTTTTTTACATTTCGGTTTGCCATAATTTATTCACCTTTCATGGGGCAAAACGATTATTCTTCCACCAGGTTGATGAGTTTGGCTGTCTTTTCATCCATCTCCTCGACGATCTTGTCAGCTTTTCCGGCGATAAAACCATGGATCGTGAGGGTGAGAATGGCCCATGTGAGTCCCCAGAGAGTCGTTGACATGGCGACGGAGATACCGGTCGCGAGGGCCTGACCGCGCTGCGCCGCAGGAACGTTGGCGATGGCGTCGAAAGCGAGCATCAGACCGTAGATCGTTCCGAGAAGCCCGAGCAGGGTCGCGATGTTCGCAAGAGTGGGAAGGAAGCTGATATTCCGCGAAACCTTCGGAGTCTCGGCCAGAAAAACTTCATCGACTGCCTTCTGCACAGCTTTTGAGCCTTTGCCGCGATTCGCGAGTATCGCCGTCACACCCTTGGCGAGAGGAGTGGACATCGAGGAAGAGTACTTGATCGCCTTTTCGTAGTCCCCTGCCTTGAGGTACTTTGAAATACCGGCCATGAAATTGGCTGTACCGCCACCGCATTTGAAAAACAGATACCATACTCTCTCGATGATCATGGCGAGAGACAGAAAACCGATGATGAGAATACACCACATCGCCCAGTTACCAGGTGAGACGAAACCATCGACGATGAATTTTACGAATACTGCGAACTGACCCATTCCTTCCATCGGAAACTCCTTTTCAATGAATTAAACGTACGATTATGGAAAATTGTTACGGTTGTTATCGTTTTTCTACGGAATATGCTCCTTTCTTACAGTTTTGCCGCATATGGGTATATAATATAAATCACATTTTCGCCTTAAGCTCTTTTATCTTTTCCTCTTCGAGAACAATGTTCCGCTGCGCTTCCATTTCGATTCTGTTGAGCTGCTTGATCTTGTCTTCGGCGCTTATCTGCATGCTGGTTATGTTCCGGATTCGCCGCATGTTCCTGTCGAACTCCTCGTCTCCGCTCTGCGCCGAGGCCCCACCCTGCTGGTCCTTCGCTTCGAAACGGGAGTCGCCCGAAGAAGAGGAAGCGGCTACGGGCGCCTTCGTTTCGTCGGGTACCCATTGTTCGATCTGAATCGAAAGCAGATTCGAGGATGGATTGATTTCAGCGATTCTTTCCTTGATTTTTACAATCCAGTCATTCTGACCGAGTTTGAGCGCCTGCGCGGTCTTGAGTCCTTCCTCGTATTTCGGCAGAGCGGCATCCATCGCTTCGAGCCGTTTTTCATCCAGGAGTTCCTTATAGGCATTGACCTCCTCTTCCGAAAGGCCCCGGGGAATCGGTGCGCTGGAGAATTCGATACCTACCTGCTCCATGATATTGCCGCGCCTGAACATCATCTCCGAGAACCGGTCGATGGAATTGTCGACATACTCCCCCTTGATGTTCTGGTTATGCGCCCAGTCGATGTTCTTGTAAAAATATTCCTGGGCCTTTTCGTAATATTTGTCGAGACTTGACAGAATCCTGATCTTTCCGGCGATCTTCTGGGCCGCATCTCCGAACAGGGTCTGATTAGCGACCGCCTCGGCCATGTCGACGAAGCCCTTCCCGATCATGAAGGTGGATCTTCCGGTCCACTCGGCGACTCCGAGCTCGATCGATTTCGCGTAGTATTTCGCCGGATCTTCCAGCGCCTTGGTCTTTTTCTTGATCAGTTCCTTCATGTCCTTTTCGCGTTTTGTCGTTAGCGCAATACGCTCGAAAGTCCTGTAATGTATCTCTCCAAGTTTGAAATAGGCTTTGGCCACGCTCGCGATATCGATATCGGCCTCTTTTTTGAACTTTTCATAAACCGAAGTAGCATCGAGATAATTCTTCGTAGCCGCGTCGAACCTCTCGAGATTGTAGTATGCGTCTCCGGCCTTCACGAGCGCCTCGACCTGTTTGTACCGGTTTCCAGCGAACTTCTGCGCGTACTCCGAAAAAACGTTCGCCATATTCTCGTTCTGACCCATCTTCTCGTAGCACAGTCCGATGGAAAAGAACGCTTCCGCCGCATACTCGGATTCAGCGAAACGCTGCGCAAGAATATCATACACCTTGATCGCGTTCGAATAGAGCTTGCCCTTCTCAAAGATGAGTCCCGCATTATAAAGCGCCTGCGGAGTTTTGGGATCGCTCGAATACCTTTCATAGATCATTTCGAACATTTTTCCGGCCATATCGAACTGCTCGATTTTCTGATAACATTCCGAAGCTGAGGAAAGGCTCGGAATCGCGAATTCCGCCTTGGTGATGGCACTCGCGGCAGTCTGATAGGCCTGTGCCGCCAAATCCCACTTTTCGAGCTTCTTGTAGTCTTCGGCGGCGCGCAGGAACGCCTTTTCCCTCAGTTTCGATTTCGGAAACTTGGTCGGAAGTTCCTGGAACGTCATAGCTGCGACTTCATACTGATTCGCTTCCTCGTAGCAGACTCCGGCTTCGAACCAGCCCCGGTCGGCGACCTTGCTGTTCGGGAAATCGTTGTAGATCATCTTGTAGGCTTTTGCCGCGGCGCCCAGATCACCGCCCTTCTTGATCGATTCGGCCTTCTTGAACATGGAACCCGCGGTAAGGTCGAGAACCTCTGCGTACTCGGGAGTGTTCGGTTCCTGTTTCGCGAGTAGTTGTTTGTAAATCCCCATCGCCGATTCGAACTGACCCGCGCTGGTATGACTGTTCGCCAGCATCCGCATCGCCTTGTCGTTGATCTTGTGAGTGGGATACAGTTCGTTTACCCGCTTGAACGACTCAGCCGCCTTGTCGTACTTCTTCGCCGAGTAATGGATGTTACCCGCGAGGTACAGAACTTCGGCCGCGTTCGAACTTTTTGGGAACCTCGCCTGGAACTGCGTCGTGTAGTCGATGAGTTGCTGGGTGGCCGGCAGATCGTAGGATTTGTCTTCGGAAATACCGTTCGCCGCCATCTCCTTTTTTCTGCAGTTATCAAGAGCGACGATCACGTTGTATCCCGCGTCTTCCTGCGAAATGACGATCGGTCCCTTGTCCGCGCCCTTTTTTACCTTTTCGAGTTCCTCCTGGTCCGTGCCGACCGTATCGATGTCGGCCTGATATTCGGGAAAAGTCGTAAGGTCGGCCATGGCGACGAAGTTGTAATGCTTCGCCGATTTTTCGCAGTCACCGAGAGCTCCGTAGATCTCAGCCACGTTATAATTGTATTCGTAAACTCTCCATTTATCCTCCGGAAATTTGTCGAAATATTCGGTATACCGTTTGAGCGCCTTCTGATACAGATCCTTGCTCTTTTTCTTCTGGGCGATGGCATGATAATAGATCGCGATGTTTCCAAGGGCCCGGCGTATCTCGTTGCGGGATTTTTCGATGACTTCGCTTTCACCGCTGTTTTTCTCGAACCATTTCCCTCCCTGCCCGTAGTCGTCCACGAGACTTTCGCGTTCCGCGTTGGCCTTTTCATGCTCTTTCTTGACAACATAACAGTCGATGAGATCCTGTCTCGCGACAGGGGCGTCCTTGTAATAAGGAAATTTCTTGAGCGCGGTGGTAAGCGCCTTGATCGCCTCGTCGAACTGGCCGTGTGATCTGTTTTTCATTCCGATCGTATACATTACATACGGTTCATAGGGTTTGGAACCGATTTTCTTGAAGAAGTTGATCGCTTCCTGACTGCCGTTGCCCATGTCGGAAAAGGAGATGGCCATGAATTCCAGAGCCATGTCCCTGAACTCCTTTTTCGGGTAGATTCCGGCATCGCACTGTTCGACATAGGTATGGAACAGGTTTACCGCTTTGTCGAACTCGCTCATATTGTAATACATTTCGGCTTTCCGGTAATGCACCATTTCCCAGGTCTGGACGTCGACCTCCGACTGATTGATCTTTTCGAGATGCTTGATCGCGCACGCGTTGTCGTGGTCGAGATAGCAGAGATCCGACAGACGGAAATGGGCCCCCGAGGCACGGGGACTCTTGGGATACTTCTCCACGACATAGGTGAAGGCCTCTTTTGTTTTGTCAAGATCTCCCATGAGCAGGTAAATGGTACCCATCTGGTAATACGCTTCGCTCAGTTTCGGAAAATTCGGATACTCCGCGGAGAGCCGCTCGTACATGCCGAGCGCCTGAGAGTAATCCGGAACCGGGTTCACCGGCTCCGGCCCCCGGGGATTCTTCTCGTAGTCCGCCATCTGCCGCTCGTAATTTTCCCGCGCCTTGATGTAGTTGTCCCGGCCTCTGTCGTAATAAAGGCCTCCGAGAGTGTAGATGACGTCTGCGCACCGCTCCGACTTTTTCACCGTGCAATTGGCAAGCAGCTTCTCGTAACGGGCGATGATTTCCTCGATGCTCTTTCCCGCCGGCTTGTTCTCCGTCGTTTTCTGAGTGACTTTTCTCCGCAGTTCGTTGCGCTGTTGCTCGAGCTTTTTGATCTTCTCCAAAAGTTCCTGACGCTTATCGGCCCTTGCCGGCGCTGGAGTCAGCACAAAAAGGCCGGGGAGGACCGCACACGCCATAAGCAGAATTCTGATACATTTATGCATGTTCACAACACTCCTTTGATATATCGAGAACGTATCACTCGCTGTCGATTGTTTCTTCAGCCGGGTCTGTTTCGGGGACATCGGCAGGCTCTTCACCGATCTCGTCAAGCTCCTTTTTCAGGTCGTCGAGCTTCTGTTCGATCTTGTTTTCCTGTCGGCGATGTTCTTCTATGATCTTGGATTCTTTGCTGGTTTTGACCATGCGGGTCGCCTTTGCAAGCGCATATTCGGCGTCCGTTTCGATCTCTTCCTGACGTTTGAAAAACCGCTGGTGCGATTTCGCCAGCAACGAATAATTGAAGAAGTCCTTCGATTCCTTCGCGAACTGTTCGAATGATCTCTGCAGTTCCGGCCGCTCCTCGAGGGTCTTGTTGGTCGGTTTCCTGAGCGCGTTCTTCTTGATCCGGTCGGCAGTCGGCGCGTACTGCTGGGTATAGGTTTCGAAAGACACTTTTTTCACACTCAGATCCTCTTCCGAGACAAACGTCCGCTTGCATGCGGCCAGGCTCTGCTCGAGCGCGGAAACGGCCTCGGCATTCCGTCGAAGGAGCATGAGCGCGTAGCCTTTCACGAGAAAAGTCTCGGGGACCAGCGGCGATTCGCCGTAGCCGGTAAGCAGCTTGCCGATTGTTTCCAGGGCGACCTTCGGTTGATTCACTTTTATCCACGCCCATGCAGTGCCCAGTAGGGCTTCATCCCCGTACGCTGATCCGACCGGGACCCTCTGATAGGCTTCCACCGCAAGCCTGAGCTGGTCACCCATTTCGTAATAGAGATGTCCGAGCTTCGTATTTGCGGCATCCTGAAGAAGTTGGTCGGATGCCTCCTGTGTCGTATCGTTAATAATATACGTCAAATTCTGGACTGCGGCTTGTTCTTTATCGTTCTCGATATTGATAATGGCGAGCGTGTACTGCGCGTAGAGATAATTCGGGTCACCCGGCAGGATGCTTCCGAGCAGCTGCTCCGCGACATTGTAGTTTTTTCGCTGAAAATGAATCTGCCCCGCGAGGTAGTCCGCATCGGGACGGATATCGCTCTCACCGTACAGGTTGATTATGAACGCGTGATTCTTCAGAGCATCCTCGTATTTCCCCTCCCGATAATCGAGCGCCTGCAATCCGAACAGGTATTTGGAACGGGTTTCCGAGGTCGTGTACTCTTCGAGCGCTTCCTTGTATACCTGGCGTGCGATATCGTTCATGTACAGGAACCGATAGCAGTTGCCCAGATACCAGGTCGCCTTGTCGTTGAGGTGAAAGTTGGGGAACAGCGAAAGCACTTTTCCGAAAGCGAAACCCGCTTCCCAGTATTTTCCCGCCAGGTAGAGGCGCATGGCTTCGTTGTAGGCATCCATCGGTGCGAGAATCAGCTTGTCGTAGAGCCGTTTGGACTCCCTTTGTTCGCGCGTGGGTCCGAAATCCACTGAGAGGTTTCCCGCGAACGTCAGACCGCGGTCGTCGTTACGGTCGCCGCCTTTCAGGAATCTTTCGATGAACCCGTAACCGAAATGGCAGTCCAAATTGACGTAGTTGATCATCTCGGGCAGCGCGAACATCATATTGTAGTTGAACCCGAGATACGGGATGTTGTTGTTCGTCCACCCTCCCTTGATCCAGACGGATGGAATGAACATGTATTTGACGTGGAAACCGCCGCGGTTCGCGATATGAAACAGATCCTCGACTTTCGGGGCATCTTCGGACGAGTCGGGCGCAGTGAACATGTCCGCATAGTCGTCCATCATCTTTCCCAACATCTTACCCAGCAGATTGTCCACGAAGTACTCGACCCCGAAAACCAGATTGTCGTTGAGCATCGCATACCTGAGCCCAGCTCTGAACCTGTTTACCGTAACCTCCCTCGACTGCGTCCGGGGAAGACTGTCCCATTCGATAGTGGAAGGTATAAGGTCCTGCAGACAGACGCTCAGTCCGAGATCTCCAAACCGGTAATGATCGATCGGATTGTAGTAGACGCCCAGGTCCACACCCGGAGTACGGGTAAAATTGTAATGATAGAACTGTTTCTGCAGCCTGAACTTGAGGTTCGCTCCCAGCACCAGAAACGGACGGACTCTCCAGCTGTAATTTCCGATAAACCACACATCCTGGTAACGGAGATTGCCGAACGATTCGATAGAATTGCTGTTTGCGTCAATGTTCGTCTTCTCTACGTAACTCCCCCCGCCCAGAATCGTCAAACCGACCGTATGATTGCGGCGCAGGGGAATGAGAGCGGAAAAATGCTGAAAACCGAGCGGATTGTCTTCGAAAAGACCCCACCGGTACAGGCTTACGAGATTGAAATGCATCTGGTTGACCCGATACATAAGAGCGGGATTGATCAGCGGCGCGGTCCATTCCGTCAAGTCCTGCGACCTGGTGAAGTCGGCTTGAAAATAGGGAGCATCATAGCCGCCGTATGCTCTGTCGGCGTAGGAGTACGTTGCGACGAGCAGCACCATCAGGAAGAATCCGCATCGCAATGGTGTGGAACTTGAATGATACCTCACAGCCACCAGCCTTCCGAATTGTTGTTTATTTCAGCGGTACTACTTCAACCCGCCTGTTTTTCGCCCTTCCCTCGGCCGAGGTATTGGGCGCAACCGGCTGATCCTCTCCATAACCCCGGGCGACCAGGCGATCCTGACCGATACCCCTCATGACGAGATAACCGACAACCGATTTCGCCCGATCGTAGGACAAAGCCAGATTGTAATCGTTGCCTCCCTGATCGTCCGTGTGGCCGCCTATTTCGACCTTGACTTCAGGATATGCTTCGAGACTGTTGTACACCTGTTCGAGGACATAATACGACTCTTCCAGAAGCTCGGCACTGGCTGTCTTGAAATTTACGCCGTGAAGCACCAGTGTCTGCTTTATCTCCTGCGGCTTTTCGTCCGGACAACCGTCGGAATCCTTGTAGCCGTTCACTACCTCGGGATTGTTCGGGCATGCATCCTCGGCATCCGGGATCCGGTCCTTGTCGTTGTCGTCGTCGGGACAGCCGTCCATATCCATGAAACCGTCCCGGTCCTCGGGGTTATTCGGGCACTGATCCTGGGCATCGTAGATTCCGTCGTTGTCGTTGTCGTAGTCGGGACAGCCGTCGACATCTTCGAATCCGTCCTTGTCTTCCGGATCGTTGGGACAAAGGTCTACATCGTCCGGAATGCCGTCTCCGTCACGG
>CAZGVZ010000023.1:11253-17509 GCA_964529145.1 uncultured Fibrobacteraceae bacterium
GCGGTGCGGAAACGCTGGCGGGTTTGGGCGATGGGGTTTCGATCATCTGTTCGGTGATCAAACCGATGTCGGTTCCGTTTTCCCCGCTGCCTTTACATGGGGATACGGGTTTGACGAAATAGTTGTATTCAGGATGTCCCGCGGAGATATAGAGCGGCTCCTTGGATATATTGCTTTGATGTACGACCGCATTGTCGTTGAAAGGCTGCCTGTTCCCGATAATGTTGTTATTTATGATTCTGGTCTTTCGCGCTTCGGGGGCGATGAAAATCCCGTATTGCTTGTTCTCCTGAAGGATGTTGTTCCTCAACAGCACCTCGGTGCGGTTGGCGCAAAAAATTCCGCAATAGCCATTCTCGAGGATGACATTATGGTCTATGCTGGTCCGGGTGCCGCGACTCGATTCAAGAAAGATTCCGGTCCACTCATTCCGGTAGATGATGTTGTTGTTGATTTCAGGAAGAGATATCAGCGCATGAATTCCCGCGCCCTTGTTGTCAATGATGAGATTCCGTTTGATCGTAGGTCGCGTATTTTTGCAGAGAATGCCGGTCTGTCCATTACGAATCGTAAAATTCGTTATCTCGGCGCCATCCGCGCCTATAACACAGGGTGCTCCCCTCTTCCCATCGATGACGGTCGCGAGCATGTCCTGACCGATGAGCATCACGTTATCGACAAGCGCGATATTTTCATAGTATACGCCTTTGCTCACATAGACGGTATCCCCTTCGTCCGCTTCGCCGAGGGCGGCATGAATCGTGGGAAAATCGTGGGGAACGACGATCTTTTTCCCTGCGTACCCGCTGCCGATCAGCAACGTGAACAAAAAAGTGACACGAACTATCAGCGACATTTTCCGTGTGTTCATAAAACCTGGGTTATTAAAGGGCTTAAGTCATTTGAAGAACGAGATATTCTCCTTCATTTGCAGGCATTCCGAGGAAGTAGTATATACCATGCCCTGCCATCCGTGCAAGCCTCCCGTAGCCCTGCTTTTTAAGAACTTCTCGGACCTACTTTAAAAAAGTATATCGGCAACGTAAACGCAAGTCTTTTTTAGCCGATTAAACAAATATACTCCTTTTTACGGAATTCCACCAGAATCATGCCATTTAGTATCTTTGAACGATATCGTCTGTCGCAGACCACTTTTTCATTTCGAACTTTTTCACAATTTGATGTATATAAATATTGTAATATGAAGTGGGAACATTTTCATGATTCGCCTTCCGAAATATCGCCTTGAATCCGTCATTTTTCTTCTGATACTTTTGCATAGTTTATGCGGCGGATTCGGAAAAAACAAGGTGCAATATCTTGATTTTTCCTGGTATACAATCACTTCCCCCCATTTTAAAATTCATTCTCACCAGGGGCAGCATACACTTACAGACATCGCCCCATTCTGGATCGAGCATGCTTTCCGTTCCCTGCAGACCCGGTTTCAGTACACGCCCAAAGAGCGAATTCCCCTAATTGTATACGGCACCACCAACCTTTTTACCCAGACCAACATCATCACTGAGCTTCTGCCTGAGGAAGTGGGCGGATTCACTGAAATTTTCAAGAACAGAATCGCGATTCCCTTCAATGGATCCTACAAGGACTTCCGTCACGTACTTCACCATGAACTGGTGCACGGATTCGTCTTCAGTATGCTTACCGAGCAGTTCGGAAGCAATATGCTGGTCGGCAATCTGCAGATTCCCCTGTGGTTCAACGAGGGGATGGCCGAATTTCTTTCAAGCGGCTGGGATACGGAAGCCGACATGTTCATGATTGACCGCGCGCTCAATTCTACCATACCCCTTCCGGGACCCGAACTTGACATCCTGGCGTACAAAGGCGGTCAATCATTTCTCCATTTCCTCGCCTCGAGTCGGGGAGATACCCTCTTCGGGCGGTTCCTGACTGAATTCAAGGCCAGCAAAAGGGTCGACAACTCGATACAAAAAGTGTACCGGAAGTCGCTGGAGGACATTGGCAAGGAGTGGATCCTCGAACTCAAACGTCTCTACTGGCCCGAAATCGGCTGCCGCATCGATCCCTCATCAAATGCTTCGGCGATCACCAGGCACACCGAAACGCGGGATTTTTACAATCTTCGTCCCAGAATTTCACCTGACGGGAAAAAAATCGCCTTTTTCAGCGACCGGCATGATTATACCCGTATTCTCATCACCGATATAAAAGGAAAGGTGCTCCATCAAATCAGCCAGAATGGTTATGGCGGCTATTTCGAATCCTTTCATCCCTTCCGAAGCGGAATGTGCTGGTCGCCGAAGGGAGAACGCCTCGCGTTCGTTACCGCGGACGGCGGCTCGGACGAGATCCGCATCGTCGATATCCGGCGCAAGAGATTGGTGCGGAGAATACGCACACATCTCAATGTCATCAACGCCCCAGACTGGTCGCGGGATGGTTCAGTGCTCGTTTTCTCTAGTGTCGACAGCGGAAAGAGCGACCTGTACCTGTACCATCTCTCCACTGGACAGCTTGAAAGACTCACCAATTCGGTCGAATTCGAATCGGATCCCCGTTTTTCCCCAGACGGAAAACATGTGGTCTTTTCCATCGAAGACACGTGCGGAAATCCTGCCCCGGCCGGTTCTGCCTGGGGGCCGGCTCCCTCGGATCTCGCCCTGCTCGAGCTGTCGACCGGCAAGATCCGGCGTTTGCATGCCACTCCATGGAGCGAGAAACAGCCCTGTTTCTCTCCAGACGGACTCCGCCTTCTTTTCGTGAGCGACCGCAACGGCATCGACAACATCTACTGCGCCCCGCTGGATTCCCTCTCTTCAGCATGGCCGGTCACCAATTATACCGGCGGGTGTTCGAACCCTGACTGGTCCTCGCCATCCGATCGTCTGGTATTTTCATTATTCAACAAACAGGGGTGGGACATCTGGCTGTTAAGCGACCTGTCCAGACGCATCCTGCCCGATACGCTCATACCTACCCGATGGGTTGCCTCATTCAATGGCCCATCGTCGGTTTTTTTCTTAAAATCGAAAATTACACCTGATTCGGCAGACAGCTCGTTCTCCCGGTCAGATTCAGGTCCCACATATCATGGGCCAAAAACCGATTCTCCATCATCAGGAGACATAGCCTCCCCCACACCCGACACGATTTCCGCCGCGGGTACCGCACTTGAGCACGATACCGTCGTTTCGGCGGAGTCACGTGGAGAAAAACCGGTTGTGGATGATTCGACCTCCGGAGAGCCCTCCAGTCCTGATTCCGCATTGAAAACAGAGGCCGGCATGGCCGGAACCGACTCCAGCGGCACACGCCGGAGCGGAGGATCTTCCGGAAAGGACAAGATCCCGCTCTCCCCGCCACGGCCGTACCGACTTTCCTTCTCTCCGGACATGGTGTCGGTAGGCCTGGGCATCAGCAATGTGTACAGCCCGGCGGGTCAGGTACTCGTGGGACTCAGCGATCTGCTCGGCGATCATCGGATTACCTTCGCCGGCGACATCCAGGGCAATTTCAAGGATTATCTGCACGGCTATCTCTCCTATTCCTATCTGAAGCATCGTATGGATGTCGGAGCGGGAACTTTCTACAGCAAAGATTACACGTTCGCGAGTGTTTTCGGTGACAAACTCTATCACGATACGCGGTATGGAGGATTCGGAAGCGTTCAATACCCGTTCTCGATGTTTTCCCGGTTGGAATTGAACTTTCTTGGTCTGCATATAGAGCAGAAGCCGCTTACATTTTCCGGACCGACTCTCACATCGAACATGCTCGTCTCATCGCTTTCCTATGTCTTCGACAACATTCTGTGGGGTATAACAGGACCGCTGCACGGATTGCGGGCGGCAGGAACGTTCCAGCTTTCTCCACCTTTCGATTTCATAACCGAACCGTACCTGTCGCTGGAAGCCGACGTCCGACACTATCTTCATCTTTTCAAACGGTTCGTCTGGGCAAACCGGATCTTTGTCGGGGGCAGCTACCCACTTTCCGGCCACCGTTCCGCGCGCCGTTATCTGCTCGGCGGCAACGATCAATGGCTCATTTTCCAGGTGGATATAGACGAATACGAAAAAAACGTGCCTTACGCCTTCTATTCCGATTTTATCACGCCTTTCCGGGGCTGGAATTACGTGGCGTTTTCCGGAACACGTGTCGCGGTACTCAACTCCGAATTCCGGTTTCCCTTCATACGGGAAATATCCCTTGTCTGGCCTTTACCGGTCCAGATCCGTTACATCAACGGTGCCGTTTTCACCGATATCGGAAACGCCTGGGAAAAAGGCGAGAAATTCGGGAAGCTGCCCCTGCCCAAAGATATATACGGGGGTTTCGGTTTCGGAATGCGGGCTAATCTCGGGTTCATGATAGTCCGGTTCGACCGTGGCTGGCCAACGGACTGGACCTCCTGGATCGGAGCCCCGATCAACTATTTCTCTTTTGGCGCAGAATTCTGAGGACGTGAACGGGGCAGGAGTCAAACCGACATTTTCATATCCGGTCATTCTTGCGGAAAAGCGAGGCGCGGACTGCAGGATTACGTGGAAATGAGCTGTTCCCGGAATTCAAACCGGCCATTTCGCAGAAAGAGCGGCAGAAAAATGTGAGGCCGTTTTTTCATTGAATTCCTACGCCCCCCTCATGATAAGCTTGGCGAGGAAGGCCCCTGCCCCGGCAAGATAGAAAAGCCCGTCCGCAAGAAGGTTGAACAGGGCGTTCCTGTTCTGTCTGATTCGCGGATTCAATTTGACAAAAGCCAATATGTAGAGCAGCACGGGAATCTGGAACAGGAACTGTACGGTGTTCTGGTTACGATAGGCGCTCGGGCCCAAGACGGCCGGAAAGAGAAGCAACCCGATAAAACAGGTAACGATCAGAGCCTGTAGCGCGTTACGGGCGCGCTTTTCTCCGATGATCGTAATGAGCGTTTCACGCCCCATGATCCGGTCTCCCTCGATATCGCGAAGATCGAAAACCAGAGCTCGAAGAAAAGCCAGGATAAAAAGCCAGCAGAATGTGGCAAGTCCGATAGGAAGCCTGAGCGGAGCCCCGAAAGTAAGAAGCGGAAGAAACGTGAGCACCGTTCCCCAGGCCAAAGCCACGAAAAGATCCCGGGAAGAGGGAATATCCTTCAGGCTTTTATGCCTTATCATAGCCCTCAAATAACCGGGAACGAGCTTCACATGATAGGCCGACCCGGCGACCGAGGCGAAAAGCATGAGATATCCGAGTCTTTTCTCCATAAGAAAACTCAGCACGAGAGTCGAAACGATGCTTGCTCCCGACATAGCCAGCAGCTGACGCCTGTATGTCAGGTAGAACCGGAAACGGGATATCCCGTGGTGCTCCATGGATTCGATGTTGCCCATACTGTTCCACAGGTACATCGAAAGAAAATAGAGAAAGGCGATCGCCGCTCCCCCGCGGCTGAAAGGAAGCCCCTGAAGAAAGCTCGAAACATAAAGCGCGCTCACCGCGCCGAACGCCACGAACACGTTGCAGTTGACGCAGATGTCCACTAAATGCCAGAAAGCGTTCGGCAGGGTACGTTTCCTGGTCTGATTCATGAAGAGAAGGTAGTCGTTGACTCTCTTGATCATCCAGTGCGGAGTCGAAGCGCCCGCGGTCACTCCAACGGTACGGCAATCGGCGAGTTTTTCCCAGTCGATCTCCTGTTCGGTTTCGATCAGCTGTGTTGGTGTACCGCTGTCGCGGGCGATTTTCGCGAGGCGATGAGTATTGGCGCTGTTTTTGCCCCCGACCACGATAAGTGCTTCCACCTGTTTCGCCATTGCTGCGACTTCGGTTTGTCGCAGGTCGGTTGCCGAGCAGATCGTTTTCTTTATCACCACCTCCGCACCCGCATAGCGTTTTTTCAGACGATCGGCGATTTCATCGAAGAGAGACCGGTCGAAGGTGGTCTGTGAAACGAGGCATACTTTCGTGAAATCAGGAAGAAGATCCACCTCCCCGGTGCTGTGCACGAGGTGACCGGATTCTCCCGCATACCCAAGCAGCCCGATCACCTCGGGGTGTCCCTCATCTCCGGCGATCACGACATCGTAATGCTGGTTGCGGAACCTTTCGATCACCTTATGGACCGTTTTGACCTTCGGGCATGTCCCGTCGATGATCACGTGACCGGCTTTTTCGTAACGATCCTGAACGGCGGGAGGAATACCGTGAGCCCGGATAAGCAGCTTGCGCGTTTTTTCCGGAGGGTTTTCCTCCTGGTATTCCAACACTCCGCGCTGGCGCAGCATATCCA
>CAZGVZ010000024.1:0-16829 GCA_964529145.1 uncultured Fibrobacteraceae bacterium
TGAAACAACACATTAAGCTGAATAGTTCGGGCGACGACCAGATTCAAAACCACCGGCGCGAAAATATGATGGGTTACCTGAAAGAAAAAACTAAAGGAATCAGCGTCAGTCAGGGATATTCAAAAATGCAGCGGAGTTTTGACCTGTGGGACAAAGATACTGAACCAAACACCGACCTTAACCTGAACATATGGATACGCGATGGCTGGTTTGAAAACGAAAAACTGGTACTCGACGAAATTCGTGCAGCCGGGAGCAATGCTTCTTTAGCCTACATTTTTGTAAAAAAGTTTCGCGATACAGAATTGCGAACTGAAATAGTCCGGTATCTCGCGGGTCCCATACCCGAGCTCTGCGGCGATCCGTTCACAGGTGACCAAGAGCCGGGAGGGGTTCAGGGACAGTTCGGTAGCTCCTTGCCCGGATCCGTCGAGGGGACCACCCCCGTTCATCGGCACTTCGCAAGGGACCGCACGAGTTTCCGAATGTGTTCCGGGGTGGTGCCGCAGCATCCGCCGATGATACGGGCTCCCGCCTCGACGAGTTTTTCCGCGTTCGCTGCCATCATTTCGGGAGTTTCGGGGAAAACGGTTCTCCCATTTCGGACAGTCGGTTTTCCGGCGTTGGCATGAACCAGGATCGGGGTTGTCGGGTCCACAATCCTGATTTCCCGCACGATATCGATCATTCCGTCGATTCCGTTCCCGCAGTTCGCGCCAATGATCGCCGCCCCGGCGTCCTTCACCGCACGGGCCATTTCCCCTGGAGTCACCCCCATCATGGTCCGGTACTCTCCTGCGGCGGTCTTTTCGAAAGTGAACGTACACGCGACCTCGAACGATGTTGACTGCCTGGCCGCCCTGATGGCGCAGCACGCCTCGTCGAGTGCGGACATGGTCTCGATGCAGAGCGCGTCCGCCCCTCCCCGTTCGAGCGCCTGAGCCTGGATGCGGAACCCTTCGAAGAGCGTCTCCTCGCTCACCTCTCCCATCATCAGGATGACACCCGTGGGACCGATCGATCCGAGTACGAACCGGTCATCCCCCGCCGCTTCCCTGGAAATCGCGGCCGCAGCCTCGTTGAGCTCCGCGGCCCTGTCTTCCAAACCGTAATGTCGCAGCTTCGACGGGCTTCCCCCGAAACTGTTGGTGAGAATCATGTCCGCGCCGGCATCGATATAGCTGCGGGCGATGGAGAGCACCTCGTCACGATGGGTTGTGTTCCATGCCTCGGGGCACTCACCGGGTTCGAGACCCCGTTCCTGCAAAAGAGTTCCCCACGCGCCGTCCGACACGAGGACCTTTTGTTCCGAAAGCCTCGAAAGAAGTGATCTCATGTTTTCGCTCCGATCGAATCGAGCCATGCGACCGCGCCCTGGGGATCGCGGGCATAACCGTTCGCGCCCATTTCTCTGGCCGCGCCCTCGGTAAGGGGCGCACCTCCGACGATGATCCGGGTTTCGGGAAAACTCGCCCTTATCTCCTTGACGGTATTGGCCATGCTGACCATGGTGGTCGTGAGCAGTGCGCTTAGCCCCACGACGCAGCCGGGGTTTTCCCTGATCACCTGGAGAAACCTGGAGGACTTGACGTCCACTCCAAGGTCGAGCACTTCCCAGCCGTTGCCTTCGATAACCATTGAAACGAGGTTTTTTCCGATATCGTGCAGATCCCCGGCCACCGTACCGAGAACGAACCTGCCCTTCGCCTTGACCGTACCGGACTGAAAGAAAGGTTTCAGGTGAGCCATCACCGCGTGCATAGCCTTCGCCGCCATCAGGAGTTCAGGGACGAACACTTCGTTTCTTCCGAATTTCGCTCCGATGCGCTGCATCCCGTCGTTGCATGCCTGCAGGATGGCGTCGACCTTCTCCCCGGATTCGAGCGCCTGGCGGGTCAGTTCGTCCGCTCCGTCGAGACCTTTCATGTGTGCGGGAAAAGGTGAGATCTTATTGATTTTTCCCCGCTCGACGCACTGCCCTATCTGTTCGATGAGTTCACTCATGGATGTTCGCCCCTTTTGCTCTCGTTGAAGTTCCCCGTAGCGTAAAAATATACCGGAGTACGGTTTTTGAAGGCAAGTTAAAAATACAATCGCCGGCTCCCGGCTTGCATCCCCGATGTGACTGTTATATATGCTTCGTAGGGCCTGGATCAAAGTTCACTGATCCAGGCCACATACGCCCACCCCAATTTTTAAAAGATAAACCAATCAGGGGTAAATTTTCCGAACCGGCCCGAAAAGGGATTTGAACGTGCTCCGCGGTGTACCATGAAAAGATTTCAAGGATATCACCACAGGCGATATCCTTGAAATCTTTTCAAAACAAGGCGTGCTCCGGTTCAGGCAACCATCACCCGCCCCGAATCCAGTAATGGTTGGAGTGGACGACGGCACTGAAGTCACCAACGATGATTTAACAACAGAGCATTTCATCACGATTGTTGGTATGGGTGAAGATTCAGAGGTACAACCAAAACAGAGAGTTTTTTACAATGGTACTATTCATAAGAATTAAACCTTTGTTGTTTTAACTAATAAAGAAGAATCGGGTCTATTATTCGCTCCTTAAAGCAAAAGCAATGATCGGGGTATCACACCACCAATGGAAAAGACCTGTTTATAATATAATTATAGCACCAAACGTAAATAAGTATCTGGTTTTTATATACAAAAATTTACTGTGGCAGGCCATCCAGTAATATATATGAAGAATAATGATTGCTTATCCATGCGATTATGTTAAACCCGATATTTGATACAAAAATTGCCTGACATTACTTTCCAGAGACCAGTTTATACATAGCACCGAAATCGGTTCCTGCGTAAAGCTCATTCTTATGAACCAGTAACGTAGTAATTCTAATACCCGGAGGCAAACCGTTGTTAATACTTTTCCAGCTTATACCCTTATCTTTTGAATAGAATATCCCTCCATCACTGCAGTCGCTACGAGCTTCATCATACTCGATAGTATAAGAATCCTTTGGAAATGTTCCGGCGAAAACTACTGACCCTAAGAGTGCAAAGGAGGTTACAGATATATCATTAGGTAATCCAGAATCAGAAATAGACCACGAACGGCCGTTGTCAAAAGAATTACCTATCCAGACTCTACCACACGATCCGCCATCGCAGGTTAAATTGTATCCCCCATAGAGAATTTTTCCATCGGATATCAATGCTGAATAATATTGCAAATCTTCTTTTTTTATGATTGACCAGCTTTTCCCACCATCTTTAGAATGATATAAAACTTCATCATATCCATCAGTAACCAATAAATAAGTGTCGCTGCCACTTGCCATCAAATTCAATTGACCAAAATCCCTTGCATAGGGCCAAACCATTGGTATCTCTTTCCAGGTATTGCCGTTATTGGTGGAAAGAAATGTTTTCCAGAATTTTGAACCTTCTGTTTCTATGGGTGCAGCAACTCTTATTATATTTCCATTACTTACCACGACCTCTTCTTCTGCATCTGGAATCACTTTGGCTACAACTGACCATGATTTCTCATTTTTAGATTTCCTAAAGACCCTTGTGCCTCCAGCAAAGAGGAATGTGTCCTTTACAGCAAGATTTCTGATCTGGTGATTTTCCGGTAAACCGGAATTAAACGATTCCCAGCTCTTTCCATCATCCCTGGAAACAAAGACTCCATTAACAGAACTGGCATATATATCCCCACAGAAAGAAACTAATGCATATATTTCTGAACCGATCTCGTTTGTTAAACCACCACGTACCGGTTTCCATGTCTTTTCTATACTATCCCAATAAAAGGCACCTTTTTCATTACCCATGAAAAATGTATTACCCACCAGAATTGCACTATCATGTTTAAAATCCCAGGGAGTGCAAATTCCCCCACCGCTCCAGCTTTTCCCCCCATCGGAAGAACGGAAAGCCCCCCCATAACAATAATTATAGCTATTGGATATTGCTTCAAGATCTGAACCAGTGATCATGATTTTTCCCAGACTTCTGTCACCGGAAAGCTCTGCATTTACCAGTTGCCAGGTTTTGCCACTGTCTTTTGAGTTGAATACACCGCCATAGGTGGCTGCATACAGGTTGGAACTGTCAAATGCAAATGAGTATACAGGTCCGCTGGTTGTCCCATTCTGCTGTATCCAGTATGCGTTTGAAAAAATATCCTTTTCAGGAGCTTTTTTGATGACTGCCGTTGTTTCAGGTGTTGCGGACACTACCGTCTTCTTATTATCCGGTACATTGTCAAGTGTATCCTTTTTGACAACGGTCTGATTCTGAAAAAGCAATGATGATAATAACAATACACATTTTACTGTCCCGGTTTTCATATTATCGGTTCCCTTTTAAACCTAGCGCAGATTATGGTACCGCGTTTGGTCTCACGGACACTGTTAATCCCACAACCACGTGAAAGGAGCGATTTATCATTAAGAGAATCATAAAACCATGTCGAGTTTTTAATGTTACCTAGCAAATCTGTTCGTAATAACCATGGCCCGTCATATCTTAACCCACCAATCAACAAATCGCCATTTTTTTGCTATAAAATTGAATTGCCTAAATTCCAGTTAATATTCGTTTCTCTAATCATTTTTTTCCAGGAAACTTTACCCAAAATATCCAGCTTAACTACAAATAGAAAATCGTTACCCAGAGTATCAGCAGTAGACCCTACAATTATGCTGACCTTGATGATTTTCCGGTGCTTTTGTGCTATAAACATATCGCGCCTAATGCGCTCCTGTCTTGTCCAAAACATGGAGTATCCAAGTGGATATACTATTGTCCGGAGGTGCCCTGCAGTGGCCCCACTTACGGTAAATAGGTCACGCACTCCTCGAACCGTTTGATCGTTTTCCCTTCGGGATTCTCCACTGTGAGCCGGATCGGATACCTGCCCGCGCCTACGCGATTGCCCGACCGGTCTTTTCCGTCCCAGGTCGTAACGTGGTAGCCATGGACGAGCGCACCGTCGACCCGCCGTTCCCAGACTTTGCGTCCGCGCAGATCGAAGATGGTGATGCGGAGCCGTTCCTGCGCGCCGGCGGGGACCGAGTACCGGATGTTGACCACGGAACGTGCAGGATTCGGATAGATGCGCTGGAGCCCGTAGCGGAAGGCGCGGATCGATTTCGAGAAACGGCTGCGATAGCTTTCGTCCCCAACGACCACCCACCGTGAAACCGTCGAACGGGGCGCGACGGTTATCTCTCCTTCGTGGCTGAAGCGTCCTGAAAGATTGTCGTAAAGCCGGGCTCCGAATGTTTCGGGAAACGCTCCGGCGGTCTCGAACCGAAAGGAAATCGTCTCGGCCGTATCGGAAATGTTCGAGAGACACAGCTCTTCCGCCAGCCCGGCCGCCGCACGGTCGGCGATGAAATTACCCTGTTTTTTACCTGATGAGCGGTCGAGCAGATAAAACGTGACCGCATCGAACCCGGGGGGTACAGGGTAACGTTCCGTGAGGGTTCCCGGAGAATAGCCGCAGTACACCGGAGCGAACCGGAATCCGTTCCCCGAGGTCGCCATGAATCTGGCTCCCCAGCTCTTGCTCCTGTCGCCCTTACGCTTGGCCGCGGCCCCCGGTTCCTCCATCGTGGCGAGTGTAGGAGGTATCCTCAGGATGACCGCTTTTTCCCCTGGATTGTAAAGGCTGTATCCCCCACGGGTCCGGTACTCGAGTACACTACCGTCGCTGCTGTGATCCGATATCGTGGCGATAAAGTGAGGCGCGCACCTGTAACGGCCCGTTACGCTGTCTCGCTCCCACGAATAGAACTGGATATCCCTTGCCGCCTCCCCGCTCGAGGCGAAAATGTCGCGCAGCTTCACTCCGAACCGGTAGGGCATCCCGAAATCGGTGAACTGCCCCGCCGGGATCTCCATGACGAAGGTATCCCTGAGCGAAAGGGTGTACCCCGGACCGAACGAAAGCGGAGTGTTCTTGCGTGTCTTGAGCCACATAAGCCTTCCCGGGACCACGGAAAAGAGCTGTCTTTTCCTGTCGTCCAGTGGATCGTACTCTACCCAGTCCTGCTCCCCGCCGTTGCCGATCCACCGATACAACCGCATGTGTCGCGTGTCATATTTACCGCCCGCATCTTTCACCATCGATATGATGAGGGAGTCCGGATCGGTCCTGTCGAGCCGTGCGGTCGGATAGAGCGGAGTCCAGATGCCCCGGTCGGTGGTCGACGGATCGGAATCCTGCCTTCGAACAGGCCGCGACAGGATGAGCGTGTCGGAGTGTACCCCGTCGCTGACAACCAGCATGGCTCTCATCCCATAGTCGGAGCTTATTACCTGCGAGGATTTCGAGATGACGAGCATTTGGGTGCCCTCGGTGTCGTCCAGTTCTCCGCTGTCGCGCGCTACCGGCGGTTCGTCGCCCCTTCCGTAATAGTACGTCCAACGCACGTTGGCGATATTGTCGCGTATGGTTACGCTGTCCACCAGATCGGATTGCGGATAAGCGCAGGTGTCGATGTCGGTCAGGATCCGTACCTCCGGTCCTCTCGCGTCCACCATGGGGATGAACGGCGGTTTGAGGTCGGACGTCTTCACGTAAACGATTTTTTCCGCGGTATCCGGGAAGGAAGCGTACTCCACGAACAGCTTGCCCCCGCTTTCGCGGTAAATGCGCACGTCCGAAATCGAAGCGCCGGAAGGAAGGGCGTCCACGCGCAGGCCGACGACTATATCCGGCCCTGACTGACCCCTCACGAACCGGAATGGAACACCTGCCGCCGTCAACCCTTCGGGCGGCTCGATCCGGTGTATTTCAAGCGTATCGGTGAATTCGACCTGGTCGTTCCCGCCCTCTTTACGGAGAATAACGTTTCCCTCGAACGCCTTGACCGTGTCGCCGCTTTCGTCATCGAAATAGGTGACGACTTCCCTGAAGAAACTTCCTACGCGTACCGAATCGCGTGATGAATCAGATGCCGCTGACCACGGTCCCGACGGTTTGCGGACAAAGACCGAAACGTAGTACACGGTATCGAACTGCAGCGGCTCGAAGAGCCGGACCGCGGTATCGGTGCATGTTTCGAGGAGCACCACGGTTTGCTTGATATCCCTGGATGCCGGGAACCCGCCAAGTCTGTAGGCGATGCCCACGTCGAGGTCTCCGTCGTATTTGTCGGGATCCACACACCACGCGATCCGGATCGAAGCGAGAGCCGAATCGAACTCGAGCCCGGTGATCCTGAGCGGGTTCTCGCCTCCGTCGGAATTTTCCACCGCGACCTGCCGTGTCGTCGAGTCTTTTCCTCCGGGCCCTTGGACGACGAGTTTGGCGGTGAACGTCCCCGCGGATTCATAGGTGTGCCTGGGGTTCGAGACGGTATCCGTCCCGCCGTCGCCGAATGTCCAGCGCCTTGAAGTGATGATCCCGGAAGAGGAGTCGGTAAAGTAGACCTCGAGGGGAACCGTGCCGCCTGCCGGCTCGATCCCGAACGAGGCATCGGGTGCGGGAGCGATTACCGTCAGCCTCACGATATCGCTGCTCACGGTCGCGGCCGAGCTGGTGAGAATGCAGTAATAATTTCCCTCATTTTCGATCTGAAGATCACTGATGAAAAGAGAACTTTTAGTCCCGAGAGGGGTCTCCACCCCCTCTTTCCTCCACTCGTAGACACAGTTCATGGTATCCAGCACGGCCACCGAGAAAGTGATCTCCCCACCCATGGGCACGGTGACAGCGCCTTCGGGCAGCATCTGCATCACCCGCGGAGTGTCGATCACGGTCAATACCGCCCAACGGGAGGTGTCGGGACCCAGTGAATCGGATACGATGCACCTGAGCCGCGCGTTGTTGTCGGAAACGGTCGTTTCCATGAGTTCGAAAGCGGATCCGGTACCGATGACCGAATCTGAAGGATAGCGCTGCCAAGCGTAGGTGAGGGTCCCGCTGCCCGGATTCGCGGTCACAGAAAAACCCGCGTTCTTTCCGATGATGACCGTGGTGTCTTCCGGTCCCGACTCGATAAGCCCTTTGGTGAACGTCGCGGTGACGAATCCTTCGCCCAGATCGATCACGCAGTTCATTCCGGGGGGCATCGTTCCCGCTTCGATCGTGCTGTCGGTCAGTTCGCCGCTGAAGGTGAAGATCCGGTAGCTTCCTTCGGTGAATCCCGGAGCAGCGGCGATATTGATTGTCCCGTCGAGCAGAAGGTCGCCGGCCACCGCGATCGTGTCGCTCACGGTACCCAGATCGAGATTGACTACCGAGGCCGCGCCGAGGGTGAGGGCGCCGGTTCGCAGTCCGCCCGGGCCGCCGGAGCCGGGCGAAAGCGCGCCCGCGGCCGCGTCGACCGGCCCGTTGACCGCGCCGCTCCCACCGAGTGTCGCGCCCGCGGATACGGTGACCGCGCTTCCGGCGGCGAGAGAGCCATTGACAATAAGCGTTCCGTCGGTGATCGAAGTTGGGCCGGTAAAGGTGTTCGCGCCCGTGAGAACCCAGGTGCCTTCGCCCCCCTTGGTTAACGAAGTGGTGCCGCCGCTGTCGCGCACCGCCGCCGCCAGGGTATTATCTCCGGTATTCGTACCGCCGAGCGTGAGCGTGCGGTCGCCCTCTCCCTCGATCCCCACGAGACCAGCACCCGTAAGGTCGAGCGCGCCGGTGCCGGAAGCCTCAAGTATCGCTCCGCCGGTGCCGATGGTGAACAGACGATCGCTGCTGGCGGCAGCGCCGGTGTAAGCGAGCGTGCCGCCGAGTATCACGAGGTTAGAAGCGCCGGCGCCGGATGCCCCAAGCGCGCATGCGGAGCCGCCGTTTTTGATCGAAGCGGCCGAAAGGGTTCCGGAGGTTATTCTAGTCGGTCCGGTATAGATGTTGTCTCCCGTGAGAGTCAAAATTCCATTGCCGTATTTCGTCAAACCGCCGCTCCCCGCTATAAGAGAACCGATGGTGACGTTGGAGGAGTTTGAAATTCCGGAGTTCGTTCCTAGATCGATGGTCCCCCCTTCAAACGCATACCGGGCGGAACGGATCGCCATGCTGTCGACAGTTCTGGTGCCGCTCACCGTGACAGTGTAGTCGCCGCTGCTGAAGCCCCTGAAAAGAGCGGAGTAACCCCGTCCGGGCCAGGGATAGAGCTGGGTCGTGCTCATCGCGGTGTCGCACCAGTGGCTGTTGTCCCCCCATATGCCGCTTCCGGACTGGACGTTGCTCGCGGTGGAACTGTCCCAAGTCAGCACCCCCGAGCTTCGGACCAGTTTCTGTCCCGGCCGCTGGTTTTCGTAATTCAGTTTGATCCAGGCTTCGGGGCGGACCGTGGTTTCCATGCGGAATTCGTCGATCGCTCCTTTGAAATACCTTCGTTTGCTGTCCGTCAGATTATACACGTCATAGAGACCGTAACCGAGGATGTCGTCCGCCGAACCAATACTGTCGCCTACTGTAAAACTGCTGTCCCGCTCGTCTCTGAGAACGCCGTTAACGTACATCACAACATGCGTGTCTCCCCAGCTCCAGGCGACATGGTACCATCTGGCGGAGTCGTAGGATGTCGCGATATCCGCGAGATAGGTACCCGCATTGTTGAACTCCATTTTTGTTTGTAAAGAACCCGAGCTTCCGCGGCATGCGATGCTCGTATTCGGATCGCAGATGAAATCGATACCCCGCAGGCCCATGTGCGTGTTGTAGCTGTCGTTGTACTTTTTCGACCAGATCCCCCGGGTAGTGTCAATTGCGGTAAATCGCTCCGCAAGCCGGAACCAGCAGGATACCGTGCCTCGCGGCCGGTTGGGCAAATCACCCAGCGAAATGAAATCGTTGACGCCATCGAATGAACGCGCATGGGCGATTATACCCTCGGGGTAATCGGTCGTCCCGCTGTCGATTCCAGTGTTGTCCTCGTTGCCCGTCGCATCGTACAGATTCCCGTTCAGATGCCAGGCTCCCAGAAAATCCTGGTCGCTGCGGAATACTGCCGCCTGATTAGAACTGTCCGCGGCCTCTTCGTTTCCCCAGTGCATGACAATGGACTGGGCGTGATTGCTCGCGCGCACTGTGTCGATCAGGACCCAGATGAATGCCGTATCGCCGGCCGTCCATCGCTCGATTTCGTAGGGAATATGCGTCCCGTCGCTCTTCGAGAAACGGATATCCCGGCCGCCGTCGGCAGTTTGCGAAAAATAACGAAAGTTGTTTGGCTTTAAAATTATCAGCACTGGAACGCTGTAGACGGAACCGCTGACATTCGCCCCGGTGGAACTGGTATTGAGAAAAATTCTCTGCGAGTAGCTCCAGTCCGAGTAGTCCTCGGCGGCATATCCGGGAGATGAAAAAGTGAGCACTACGGAAAAACAAACAAGAAGTATCAGCGAAGTAGTTCTGGGCACCATGTCGAAAACCTTAAAGAAAAAACGAAAAACAGTCCAAAGCTCCCCCTTTAGACTATTATATCATTCACGAGGTCCGTTCTGCAGATAAGGAGTAACGATCCATCTATATGCAGAGGAATATACTTATTGAAAGTTCGGGAATTCAAAGATTGTTGGCCTGCCGACGGGAAAACCGGGAGGCGGTGTACTGAAGTATGTCTTTGATTTTAAATGAGATATTAACAGAATGGACAGGAGAAGGAAGGCAACTCGTTCCGACACTCTTCTCCTTGTCCGATTCCGCCCCCCCCTCGCCCGGGGGAGGGGGAGGTCATAACCGATACGCCTTCTTCACCAGATTGTACGTCAGATCTTTCGCGATGACCAGCGCCTCGTCGAGAGTGAGGATATGCCGTGCCACCAGTCCCCCAAGGTAGTTCGCGTCCACCCGCCGCGCCACGTCGTGGCGTGCGGGGATCGAAACGAACGCGCGTGTGTCGTCGTTGAAACCCACGGTGTTGTAGAAACCAGCGGTTTCAGTCACCGACTGACGGTACCGGGTGATTCCCTGGATACTGTCGTTGAACCACCAGGCGGGTCCGAGTTTCATCGCCGGGTAATGACCTGCGAGTGGAGCGAGTTCCCGGGAGTAGGTGGATTCGTCGAGTGTGAAAACGATCAGGGTAAGGCGGGGGTCGTTTCCGTACCGGTTGAGCAGTTCCCGTAAATTGAGCGTGAACTCCGCGAGAACCGGAATATCGTGCCCCTTGTCCGGTCCGAACCTCTGGAACAGCGGTCTGTTGTGCGCCCTGCAGCAGCCCGGGTGTATCTGCATGACCAGACCGTCATCGGAACTCATGCGTGCCATCTCCATTAACATATGGGCATTGAAGAACCGCGCGTCCTCGGGACCGGCCTTTCCCTCGAGCGCCCTGCGGAAAATCGCTTCCGCAGCCTCGGACGTGAGTTCGGCAGTAAAGGGCGCGAACACTCCGTGGTCGGTCGCGGTCGCCCCCGTTTCGATGAAGAAGCGGCGCCTTTCCTCCAGGGCCGCGATGTACGAAGCGTATGATGTGACCCGGATTCCTGAGAGCTCCCCGAGCCTCTCCATGTCGCGCGCCCATTCACCGCTCGCGATGTCGGTCACCGAATCGGGACGAAAGCAGGGGATGACCTTTCCGTCCCATCCCGAGGCGCGGATGGCCCTGTGGTGATCGAGGGTGTCGAGCGCGGCATCGGTGGTGGAGAGGACCTCGATGTTGAACCTCTTGTAAAGCGCTCGGGGCAGAAACTCGGGCGAAGCGATCTTTTCGCTGAGTTCGTCATAGATCCTTGATGCGTTGTCCCTGCCGGGTTTTTCGGAGATGCCGAACACGACGTTGAACTCGTAGTCAAGCCAGGCTCCGGTGGGCGTGCCGTTGAACAGGTGATAATTCTCGGAAAACAGCCGCCAGATCTTCCTCGGGTCTTTTTCGGTTTCACCTCCATCTACGCGGGGAATGCCGAGCCTTTCGAGGGGAATTCCCTGCGAGTACAGCATCCTGAAAAGATAGTGGTCCGGAACGATGAACAGCCCGGCCGGATCGGGAAACGGCCGGTTGTGCGCGAATATCCCGGGATCGACGTGCCCGTGCGGGCTCACGATCGGAAGATCGCGTATGCTTTCGTAAATTTCTCCGGCATGTCTCCGCACCGTCGGGTCCGGGTCGAAAAAACGGTCCGGATGCAGTCTATACTTCGGCATTGGTACCTCCACGGTTGTGCCCCGGAATCCGGGACGTCCGGATCGGGAAACGTTTACTTGAGGAGTCCCAGCTTTCCCGGCAGCCACATGCTGACCGCCGGAACATAAATCGTGACAAGCAGGATCACGGCCATTACAATGAAAAACGGCACTATGTGACGCAGAATTCTCGTTACCGTGGTGCCTCCTATACCGCACCCCAGAAACAGGCAGGTCCCCACTGGCGGAGTGCACAATCCTATGCAGAGATTCATGATCATGATGATGCCGAAATGAAGCGGATGGATCCCGAGCCGCTCGACGATGGGCAGGAAAATGGGTGTGAATACGAGCACCGCCGGAGTCATGTCCATGAAGCATCCTACAGCGAGGAGTATGAGGTTGATCATGAGCAAAAGCACCACCCTGTTGTCCGACGCCCCCAGCAGCGCGGCTCCGATTCCCTGGGGGACCCGTTCGGAGGCGAGTACCCATGACATCGTCATGCTCGTTCCGATCAGGAGGAACACGACCGCGGTGGTAATGCCGCACTGCAGGAGAATACCCGGAAGATCTGCGATCCTGACCTCCCTGTACACGACCGCAGCGAGAACGAACGCGTAAAGGACCGCGATCGCCGAAGCCTCGGTCGGAGTGAACCACCCCGCCAGGATTCCTCCGATAACCACAAATATCAGGAACAGCGAGGGCAGCGCCCTCAAAAAGTTTTTGATTACCTTTACTAAGGAAGTTGTTTCCCCTTTTCCGTATTTGTTCCTTGCAGAAATCACTCCACTCACGGCCATGATTCCCAGGCCCATGAGAACACCGGGCAGATATCCCGCGACGAAGAGCGCTGCGATCGACACCACGCCGCCAGTGGCGAGAGAATAGACGATCATCACGTTGCTGGGTGGAATGAGCAGGCCGGTTGTCGAAGCCGCGATCGTTATCGATGTGCTGAACTCCCGGTTGTAGCCCAGCCGATGCATCAGGGGTATCATGAATCCCCCTACCCCGGACAGCGCGGCGGTCGAGGAGCCCGCGATCGCGCCGAAAAGCATGCAGGTGACCGTATTAACAAACGCCAAACCGCCCCGGAAGGGCCCCACCAGCGCATTGGCGAAGTCGATGAGCCTCCGCGCGATTCCTCCGCCTGCCATGAGCTGACCGGAAAGGACGAAAAAGGGGATAGCGAGAAGCGCGAAGCTGTCGATTCCGGTCGCCATTCCGTGGGCCACAGCCACGAACGCGGGTAGATCGCCCATCGCGAGAAAAGCCAGCACCGTCGAGATGCCCATGCAGAAAGCGACCGGCACGTTGATCAGGATCAGCACGGCAAAACTTGTCACCAATACCAGAACGGGCGCAGTCACGATCTCGATCCTTTCATTTCACCTGGGCGGCGGGGGGGCGTTACGCCGGATTCCTTCGGGGCTGCCGGTCCCGTCACCCTCTCAAAAAGGGCGATCATCGAATAGAGCAAGTGAAAAAATCCGCTGAGGGGAACCGCGAGGTACACGTACCCGACCTTCACCCCCAGGGCGGGCGACCTCTGATCGAGCTGCAGCGTGCTCGACACCAGATCGATTCCACCCAGAATCATGACGGTGAAAGAGAACAGTGCGATTCCGACGAATACCGGGATCTCGGAAAACCTTCTAATGCGGACAGGCAGCTTGCTCACGAAAAAGTCTATGCCCAGATGAGCGCCGCGGCCGAGCGCGACGGCCGATCCGAGAAGCGCTACCCAGATCAGCATGAACACCGCCAGTTCCTCGGTCCATTTGCTTGGATTCCTCAATACGAGCCGGGTGAACACCTGCCAGAGGACATCGGCCACCAGTACGGCCATGACCATGATCACCAGCGATTCGAGCACGCGATCCAGCAGCTTTTTAATTGCCGCGAACATTTCAGTTCATCTCCCGGATTTTACGGATCAGGTCGCCGAGTTCCGTACCCTCGAACTCTTTCCAGACGCTCGTCACCGATTCCTGAAAAAGGCTCTTGTCCGGAACGATAACCCGTACTCCCGCGTCTTTGACCGCCTTGAGATCGTTCCGCTCGGCCTCCGCCCAGATCCTGCGCTGGTATTCGACCGATTCGTCGACCGACTCCTGCAGTATGGTCCGGAATTCCGGAGTGAGATTGTTCCACACCCGGGTTCCTATAACCAGAATGTCGGGAAGCCTCGTATGGTCGTCGAGCGTATAGCACTTGCAGACTTCGTAATGGCGCGACGTGCGAAAGGAGGGGGTGTTGTTTTCCGCGGCATCCACGACCCCCTGTTCGAGCGAGGTGTACAGCTCTCCCCAGGGCATGGGAGTCGGAGAGCCCCCCATAGCGGAGATCATTTTCATCGACATGGCGCTGTTCATCACGCGGATTTTCATCCCCCTGAGATCGGAAGGGGACCTTATCTCCTTTTTCGAATAGAAGCTCCTGGCCCCCGCGTCGTAATAACAGAGACCGCGAAGCCTGTTCGCCTCTCCGGCGAGCAGCAGTTCCTTTCCAATGGAACTTTTCAGCACTTTCCAGTAATGGTCTTCATCCCTGAAAAGGTAAGGAATGCCGAAAATTCTCATCCTTGGGACGAATCCCTCCATCGGCGCGACTGAGACCTTCGTCATCGCGAGAAATCCCAGCTGGAGCGCCTCGATGCACTCCTTTTCGTTGCCGAGCTGTTCGCCGGGAAATATCTCCACCTTCATCCGTCCTCCGGATTTTTCGAAAACCCTTCCCGCCATATGCTCCATGGCCAGATGAACCGGATGAGTCACATCGAGACTGTGCGCAAGTTTGAGCGTCACCTGCTGCCGTGACGCGCCTTTTCCGGAACATCCGGCCAGAAAAGGCAGTACCGAGTAGAGAAGGAGAATTCCCGTTTTCACCGCAGCGTTTCTCCTGATGCATGCAGGTAGTCAGGTAGTATTATTGATGAACGACCGGTGGTTTCGCCAGTCCGAAAACTCTCAAGGAAGATACTATAATCTCGCGACTCTCACCAGCGGAGCGCAATTTCGCCCGCAACGGGGCGAAATTATAATCTCTTCTTTCAGGCGAAAACCGCGGACACGGTTGTTCCAGCCGCGGTTTGAGGGTATTTTTGATCGATATCCGCTGCACACTCGACAAGGAGGTTTCCATGAGACGGTTTTGCCGCCGAAGAATCGGCCGGATGGCGCTCCCCCTTCTTTTTCTTGCGATTTCAGGCGTGATTGCCGGAAAGAAACCTTCCGGCAAGAAAATGAATCAGGAAACCGTAGGCACTGTTTCCAATATCCAGGAGCTCAACACCCTCATCGGAAACACGAGAGACCGTCTGCTCATTTTCGACCTGTATGCCGACTGGTGCCTGCCGTGCAGGGTACTTTCCCCCATGCTCGAAAAAATCGCCGCCGATCACCGCAACAAGGTATCCGTCTATAAAATCAACATCGACAAGAGTCCCGACATCGCACGGGCGTTCGGCGTAACCGGCATCCCGTACGTAGTATATGTCATGAACCAGAAGGCGGTCCATGCTTTGACCGGAGTTCAGTCGAAGGAAACGTACGTGCGGGCGATCGAGCGGTTCGCACTCCCGGAAACCGCAACCGCGACGACCCCCGACGGTGAACTCGTCGAGGGAGTGAGAATCATTCGCCTGAACACCGCGACGACACCGGGCGATTTGTACGTTTATCGCGGCGAAACCGTGAAGATCGTGATCGACGAAATCGATATCCCGTATTCGATTCACATCCCGGGGTTCGGCGTTTCCAAAACCGGCGAGGTCGGGAAAAAGCTCGAAGTATCTTTCAAGGCCGAAGAAACCGGAGTCTATCCCATTTTCTGCAATGGTAAATGCCCAAGCGGCGACGGGTCGAACTACGGGCGGATCATCGTCGTTCAGTACGCATCTTCCGGAAAGGCGCTCTTTTCGGAGCTTTCGGTCGACGAAACGGTCAGGCTGATCGAGGAAAAAAAGCCGCTCATCCTCGATGTACGCACGCCCAATGAGTTTTACAAGGGCCGCATCGAAGGGGCCATGCTTCTTCCGCTGCAACAGCTCGAGGAGCGAATATCGGAACTGGCCGGATACAAGGACCGTGAGATCCTTGTATACTGCCGCTCGGGAAACCGCAGCATCGTCGCATCGCAGATTCTCATCAACCATGGTTTCGGGAAACTATACCATCTTCGTCCGGGCATTGTAGGCTGGGAAAAAGAGGGCAGGAAACTCGTGAACGACTGAAAGCGAACCGGCCGGAACTCCTTTCTTGCCGACCCGGGGCAGCACCGGGTATTTTAGAAACGCCCGGAGCGCTTTGTCCAGCAACCGTCACAGGCTCATCGCGACGGTTGCTGCCGAAAAAGCCCGAAACCACGACACACTGAACGGGAACATGAAAATAGCCCTCTGTCAGCTCAATCCGCTCGTCGGCGACATCGATGGGAACGTCGACCGGCTCTGCGGGGAAATAGAACGCCGTCGCTCCTGGAACTGCGATCTCTTCGTGTTTCCGGAACTTTACCTCCAGGGATACCCTCCACGCGACCTGCTCGAAAAGGGATGGTTCGTCCGGCAGGGCGAAAAGGCTCTCGAACGTATTCTCCGTTTTTCCACCGAAATCCCGGGATGCGGCATTCTTTTCGGTACGGCTCTGCCCTCCGGAAAAGCTCATGGAAAACCGCTCGCCAACTGCGCTGTGCTCGTCAGCGACGGAAAGGTCCTCCTCGTTCAGCACAAAACCCTTCTGCCCTCCTACGACGTTTTCGATGAAACACGGTA
>CAZGVZ010000024.1:16839-17130 GCA_964529145.1 uncultured Fibrobacteraceae bacterium
CGTCTTCGGGTGTTTCCACCGTGAGGTTCGGGGAAGAAACGATCGGTATCACCGTCTGCGAAGACGCCTGGAACGATGCGGACCTGCAGCCGTCGTGCAGGTACGCCCGCGAGCCGGTCGCGGAACTCGCGGCCGCGGGCGCTACGGTCCTTATCAATATCAGCGCCTCCCCCTTTCATGCGGGAAAGGAACGGCTGCGGTTCGATCTGATGCGCGGTCATGCCAAGAGGCACGGCCTCTGTTTCATTTTCATAAATCAGATCGGCGGCAACGACGATCTCGTCTTCGACG
>CAZGVZ010000025.1:0-218 GCA_964529145.1 uncultured Fibrobacteraceae bacterium
ATGAGGAGAAAAACGAGGTGCTTAATCAGGTAGTGGAGCGGAAAGAATTTATAAAGAAACCATATTCTGTTCCGTTCACGATAGTAATAATGGAGAGCTCCCGCTTTTCTAAAACTGGCGCTCCCTTTATGGTAGACGACAGCTTCGGGTAAATAAAGGCAGTTCCATCCCTGAAGGAATGCGCGCATGCAGAGATCGGTCTCATCGAGATAAGCGAA
>CAZGVZ010000025.1:228-5149 GCA_964529145.1 uncultured Fibrobacteraceae bacterium
CTCAGTATCGCAGAGCCGCCATTTGCACTGATCACGAATCCGGATTGAAGGAAATGCGGATTTTCCTGAAGAGGACGGCCATGTCCGAAGGGAAGAAAGGTCAAATCAGATTTGATGGTATGATAGAGACCGTCGATCATGTTTCGGTCATAGTAAGACATCTGACGACACGATATTATGCCGATGGAAGGATTCGTTTCAAGCATCCGTACGGGTTCATCGAGCCAACGAGGATCGACGGTCATATCGTTGTTGAGTGTCACTGCGTATTTTCCGAGGCTTTTTTCGATCCCGATATTATTTCCCTCGGCATAACCGTAATTTTGTGAATTCCTGATACAGCGAACGGCCGGAAAAGTACTCAGAATATCAAGGGAACTGTCGGTGGAGTGATTATCGACTACAATGATTTCAACCGGTGCATAGTGAGTTTTTAGAACCGAAAACAGACACTCTTCGAGCAGTTGCGCACCATTGAAGTTGAGAATGATTACGGAAACGAGGGGATTGATCTCCGCAGGACAACTATCCACGACAACCATTTTTTTCAGCTCCGGTAGTGCATAACTGAGGTAGAATACGGATATTATCCATGAATTGATATCTCCTTGCCAAGAATGAACTCCCTTGTGCTTTGTTCGAATCGATATTTGAATTATTTTTCGAGGAAATATAATTGGCATGAAAGGCCGGTATGCAAGGTAAAAAAATCAGTGTTATCGATCTCTTGGTGATCTTACTTGAACGCAAACGCCTTTTTATTGGGAGTATGGCGTTGATTTCGGTTATATCGGTGGTCGTTGCGCTGCTTCTTCCAGTGTATTATACCGCTTCGGCATCACTGCTGCCTTCAATGAATTCACCCATACATAATTCTCTATCGACGCTCATGGGAGATATCCCGATCAACAGCATGATGAAATCGCTCGATCTGTTCGGAGGAGGATCCGATAACGACCAGGTGCTTGCCATCCTGGGCAGCCGCCGGATATCCGAAAAGGTGATAGAGCGGTTCAATCTTGTGAAAAGATACCGGTTTGACAGAAATAAGCGGTACTTCATTGAGGATGTGATTCGCAGATTCAACAAGAATTTCGAGGTGATCGAGAGCGATCTCGAGAACATAGTGATAAGTTTCACGGACACCAGCGCCGAATTTTCGGCAGAGGTCGTGAATTTCATCATCGAGGAGCTCGATACAATCAACAGTGAGATATCCCGGAACAGCGCCAGAAATACCAGGATCTTTTTTGAAAACAGGTTGGCGATAGTCAAAGAGGAAATGGACACTGCACATCAGAGGTTCGCAGCTTTCCAGGAGAAATACAACTATCTCGACCTCGAACAGCAGGTTTCGTCGTCGGTGGATGCCTTATCCAAAATCGAGGCGCAGATTTTATCGAACGATATCAATATCGACCTCATGAAAAGCAGGTACGGTACCGAGAGCAACGAAGTGAACGAACTTGTGAAGAACAGGAGGCTTCTCAAGAGGAGAATGGCCCATTACCTGGACAGCGGAAGCGGGGAACTGATCATACCACTGAAAGATACGCCCAAACTCGGGATCGAATATTCATACCTGTTGAGAGATGTCAAAGTCCAGGAAATGCTTCATGCTTTTCTGCTGCAAAACTACGAGCAGGCCAAACTGACTGAAGCCAACAACACACCTACCATAAACGTTCTCGAGTACGCCCGAATTCCCCAGAAAAAGGCAAGACCGAAACGCGCCGTACTGTGTCTTCTATCATTTTTCAGCGGAAGTATCGCGATGATGGTTTTGATATTCTTCCTCAAATGGTATGAAATACAATCGGAAAACAAGACCGAAGGTTACGAAAAAGTACGTACGTTATTGACCCATCTTACAAAGTGGTGATATGACGTTCGTACTCCTGGCTTTTATCGGACTCACACTGTTCGACACCTTTTTTCATAAAAAAGACATTTTTCACCCCACCCGCACATACATTCTTCTGTACTCTTTCCTCTTTTCCGTCTACTTCCTCAACCTGTGCAGATTTCAGGACCGGTGGTCTTCCACGACATCCATGCTCTACTGGGGCGCCGTTATTTCTTTTACCGGTGGAGGAGTGCTGTTAACATTCTATGCGAACTGTCTCCGGCGTGAGAAAGTGCACCTTTCAGGTTTGAACGGTGTTACCGCCCTTCTCGTCTCTCGTGAAAAGGATGTCGACTGGAAATGGTTCTTTGGAACCACTGTTGTGGTCTTTCTCTTCTTCAGTCTTTCATATCTGCGATCGTATCTGATTCATGGGATTATTCCCATGACCTCGGAAAATCCCAACCAGGACCGTTTTCTTTTCCTTGCCGAAAATTTGCTGGTCGCCTTTGCCGGGGGATCGGGACCTCTGGTATTGATGCTCTGCGCCGAACTCCTTCTGGTCAAAACGACTTCACCTTTCCAGAAGGCCTGTTCTTTAGCAATGATGGTCATTTCGTTCGGATTGTATTTCACTCTCGTTACCAGAATGCCGCTGGTGAGGAGCATTTTGTATATCCTGGTTTTCGTCCATTATTGTAAAAAGCAAGTTTCCATCAGAATGATATTGTGTTTTGTTTTCATCGCGGTGCTGGTTTTTATTTTCGGTGCTTTGGTGCGTGTGGACATTACCGGTTTTTCCGAACTCGCCCGGGCTCTCCGGATCAATCTTCCGGGGAAATATCTGATCTTCGTCAATCCATATGCCTATGCGGTAAATAATATCTGGAACATGGATTTCGGTTTCAGAAAATTCATCGACGGGCTGCACGAGTATAATATCAGCGGCGGTTTTGAAATGATGAGAGGTCTTCTCTATTACCTCAGGCTCGAGGGAATAATCCAGAACGGGTATAACTTCGATTCCCTCTTCAATGAATCCGTGGTAAAGGTATCAGGTCTCAATACGGTGCTGTATGTCTGGCATTTTTACAAGGATTTCGGGATTGTGGGCGTTTTCGCGCTCTCTTTCATCCTCAGTATCGCGATCCATCTTTTTTACTACAATACCCTGATCGCGCCCTCTCACTTTCGTGTCGCCATGCATGGACTTGTCATCTCGATGATCATTTTCAGTTTTATGGTCCCCCTCTGGTCATTTTGGAATCTTTATTATGAGGCTGCGGTATTGATGGTGGCGCATCGGACGATTCGGTTCGTATGAGTGTTTCCAGATCGCTAAAAAGCGGCATGTTTTTTTTATCTCTGGAAAAGGGTATAAACGGAAGCATCACCATTGCTCTCATTCCTGTAATGATCCAGACGATCGGTGTCGATAACTTCGGATTATGGGGTGTTCTTCTCGGAATTATCGGCTATATACAATGTCTGGACCTTGGAATTTCTCTATCTATAGAGCGATTTGTAGCTTTTTTCGCTGCCAATAACGATCGTAACTCACTTGAAAAATTGCTTTCGACTTCGTTTACCGCACTTATCCTTATCACCACGGCTCTGGCAATTCCGGTAATCTTAGGGGGAGAGCACCTCCTGAAAAGAGTGGTGAACGATTCGTCGGAGATACCTCTGCAAAAAATCATTGTAAGCGTTTATCCGGGAATCGTGATGAGCTGGATCACATTCGTGTTCACAGGGGTCCCCCGGGGACTGCAGAGGTTCGATATAAGCAGTAAAATTCAGATCGCCGGAAAAATCATGTTTGCAATTACCCTCCTTGCATTATTTAAAAGAACGCGAACCATCTTCGCGGTGATCTTTGCATTCGATGTGCAGTGTTTCCTTCTCCTTGTGACTTATATTCATTATGCAAGGCGTCTGTTGCCCGGGATTGCGATGATGAAACCCTCCATTTCAATTAAAATGCTGAAGGACATCATTAATTTCGGCTATAAAATCCAAATTTCATCTTTTTACACTCAGATCAATCAGCAATTCGATAAATTGCTCCTGTCCTACTTCTACGATCTGGCGCTTGTGGGGTATTACGATGCCGCATCCCGAATCGTTTTCGCAGCCAGAGACATTCCTCATTTTCTTGTTGCGGTGATAACTCCGCGCATTTCGTTTCTTTCGGCCAAGGGGGATGATGAAGAGATACAGAATCTTTTTGAAAAAGTCACCGGCAGTCTGGTGGTAATCGGATTTATGATAGGAGGCTGCATGCTGATCAACGGATCCCTTATTATGGAATTTTTACTGAAAGATAAATCGAATCCTTTTGCATTGCTTGTGTTCAATACACTCTGTATTTCGGCTCTTTGGCAAGCCATGGCTGCCGGATCGGCAAATGTGGCGAGAGGGTTGGGGAAAACCAACATCGAAATGAAGACCACGATTTTTTTGCTGGTCATCAACATTGCGGCTTCCTTTGCATTGATGCGACTCGTCGGTTACAGAGGGGTGGTTTTCGGTACCGCGATAACCATGATTATTTCACCGCTCATCTCTTATTATTTGGTTTCAAAGGAATTAAGAAGTCCCTTCAAGGTTTTTCTCGTGCGCACGTTTACCCTGCCGTGCCTTGTCTTTTTTGCAGCATCGTCAATCGTATTGGCAGCTAAAGGTTTATCGACCTTTACTGTAAACCGCTGGCTGGAAGCCGGGGTTTTAACTTCCTTCTTCCTGTTGATCACCTGTTCGAGTTACCTTTTGGCCCGTTACCGACCCTTTATGGATATGGTACAGACTGTGAATCATTTGGTTAAGGGCACCTCTCCTAAACATATGGAATAAAAATTTTTTTTTAGGGGTGCCTTTAAGGGCATCGCTCCGGTGATTGAAACAAAAATGATACCAAAGGGTCATCAAACCATTTTGGCCCCTGACCCGTTTAAGCGATTTAATGGGTTAATTCTCCATTCTTCTCATTTATTCCTAAAGGATTAATACATAACCGGTTAGAATTGATACAGCTTCATCGTCTCCAAAGAAATGAATTGACGGAGGTAATCACAC
>CAZGVZ010000025.1:5159-16724 GCA_964529145.1 uncultured Fibrobacteraceae bacterium
TTTAAATTAACACTGAATAGATATTTTCATTTCCGTGAATGAGATATCCGTTCGGTGATTTCGCCTTTTTCCGGATTAAAGGTCCTCACCCGGGCCATATTTTAGATTTAACATCTTCTAAAGCAGGGAAAAAGGTTTTTATGAATTTCCGTACCGAACCGATAGACAGTCGAATGCGTCCTGAAAAAATCAATCAATCATACATATCCATCATATTCTCAGAGACAGGAGACCGGTTTGAAAAACATTAAAGAACTTTTAAAAAAACCGGGCAGGGAGTCACAACCGTGGGCAATTTGGATCTGGAATCTGACCATATCACCCGGTCAGATGGTCAGACAGCTTGAATGGTTTGCTCAGAACGGATTTGGGGGGGTGGCGATTCGACCAAGCCGAAATATGGCGCCGGGATATTTGTCTGAAGAATTTTTGGAATTGTTCGGAACGGTTTTGCAGCTCGCGCAACAATATGGTATCGGGATAAGGATCGCTGAGGATCTTTCACTGCCGTGGAGCGGATGTTTTGCCCAGGATCTTATCCATTCGCGACGTATGCGTGCGCAGCAGATGCGTCTGCTGGAAAAAAGAGCCGTTTTGGAGGGTGAAGAGGTTTTCCTTCCCGAAGATCGTTGCGGAGAAGAAATCATACTTACCGTACGTATCCAGAACGGTTCGATCGACCCATCTTCAGTGCATGCGATAGGTGAATCCGGAGCTTCTCAACCGGACCGGTGGCGGGCACCGGGAAGTGAATGGAAATTATTGAGATTCCGTAAGGAATACATTGAAGACCCTGCATACGGATACGTTCCCAATATTTTCAATCCGAAAACTGCATCGCTGTACCTGCAACAGGTTCTGGAATTGTTCAGAACCCGTTTTTCAAAGTTCATTCCATCCACATTCGAAGGGTTCATCAGTGAATTGCCTTCCTGTCGTCCTGGAGACAACTCGATTCCCTGGGATGACGATCTTGTAGTGAAATACCGCAGTAAATCGAAGAAAAACATGATCCGTTTGCTGCCTGCCCTTTTTTGCGATAATTTTCCTTCAGCCCAAAAAAGCCGACAGCAGATCTATTCTTTCATTTTTCAGTCGATGTACGAGCGCTTTGCTGTTCCTCTTGAAGCATGGAGTAAAAAAAACCGTTTGTCACAATGGGTTCTTGCGCCCGAACGCTCGATCCATCTGACGAAAACGGTTCTGGTTGATGGCTATGTGCCGCAGGAAAAGGATTTGAACATCGTTGGTTACCAGAACATCGACGGCGTGAGCGAAAATTACGCGCTGTTGCGCATAATGGCTGATACCAACGCCAACGAGCACAGACGCGAAACAGTGACGGTACTCGGGAGGAACCGCAGCGGCATCGGTGCCACTCTCCAGTCGCTCAAGAGCGACATGGATACCCTTCTTTTATCGGGGTCGTCGAGGATTATTATTGACGGATGTTTCTTCAATCCCGACCACCGGAGTTACGGAAAGACACCCTTCAATATATCATGGTATTCACCGGGAAACGCGAACATGGCAAAGCTGTGCGCGTACAGCGCCAGATCCCAGGAACTGCTGAAAAACGTCCATTGGACGAGGCAGGTGGCGGTCCTGACGCCCACGTCGGAGATAATGGCCGCCTATCAACCCGGCGGAGGTACCGTTCTGCCTGCCGAAGGATTCGAACGTACGCAGAAGACCGTGCAGGCGCTTGAACGATCCTGTATCAGTTATGACATGGTAAGTGAATCGCTGCTTTCATCCTTCAGTGTCAGAAATAACGGGGAATTCGGTACCGCCGATCGGATCCGAAGGGGAAATTACAGAGCTCTTGTCATACCTTACGCGCCCGACATATCGAGAAATGCACTCATATTCATCGAGAAGCTGGTTCAAAAGGATGGGTGCGTGCTGTTCGTCGGGGAAGCCCCGCGCGGTACCATCGAAGACGGCGTTTCTCCCACCATGGCGTCCCGGATAGAAAAAATAGTGGCGAGCCGCCATAAAGGAGTAGGCATCGTTCCGCTGGACGCTTTGGAAGAGACCTTTTCCTCTCTTGGCCCTTACGTGAAAATTTCGGTGAACGGACGGGCTGGTTCCGATATTTATCATGCGTTCGGTTCCGTAGATGGATGTGAACTGTATTATTTCCATAACACATCGGATATCAAGGAGCAGATGGCGTCCATCACACTTCCTGAAAGCAAACATTTCACAAAAATTGATTGTGAAACCGGTGAATTTCAGGAAATCGAGCCTGAGGAACGTTCGAATGGAAGCTGCGTGTTTCAACTCTGTGCTCATCCCAAGGCGACTCTGTTTTTTGTTGGATCTGCCGGGCCGCTCGTTTCTCACGGATCCCCGGAAAAACAGTCCGGACGTGTGCGCTTCAATCCGTTCTCGATTTCCGAACGAAGCTACAGGATCGTCCTGAAGGACCAATGGACGTTTTCCACCTCTTCCCTGAACGCACTACCTTTGGCCAATTGGAATGTCCGTATAGGGCTCAGCAGGGAATCGGGAGGTTTTTCACACTTTTATGAAACTCATTTCCAGGTCAAATCACTGCCTACCATATGCAAGCTCATGCTCAGCATGCCCTGCCCTGTCCGAAAAAATGGTGCCGATGTTCCAATCGAGGTTACCGTAAACGGGACAAAAGTGGACCCGGTCGGTTCCCGGTCGGACGAGGTACTCCCGGAACAAATCGGAGAGCCGGTCGTTTCGGAGATGAAAAGGTTCGACGAAACGAATATTTCCGTGCTCGGGGAGTCTTTTTTAGCCTTTCCCATCCGGGATTGCCTGGTCCATGGATTCAACAGGATATCTCTCAGAACGACCGGTCAGGTTCTCGATCCGGGAACGATCCACTACCCGCCCCTGATCTTCGGGGATTTTACCCTGGTCAAGGGACAAAACGGCTGGGCTATCGATATGCTCAGCGATACGGTGGGACAGAATTCATGGATAAAGCACGGATTCCCCTATCTTTGCGGTAAAGGTATTTACAGCCAGTCCTTCGAGATCCCGAACGAGTACAAGCAGCTCATATTGCGTTTTTCACAGGTTTCCGGTACAATCGATGTGACGCTCAACGGTAAGGATCTTGGCATTTTCAACTGGCACCCGATGGAGATCGACATTACCCAGGTGTGTGAACCGAAGAGGAACGAACTGGTCGTCGGTGTCGTCAACAGTTTCGATACTTTGCTGAGAATGAACGGGTCTCCATCGGGTCTTGTGGGTGAAGTGTATCTGGACGTTTATTGATTCCGTAAAAAAGTTACTTGATCTGAATTGGAAGCCCCGGCAGCCGGCAGGTGGTGCAAATTCCTGCCGTGCGGTATTTCCAGCCAAATGCCGGCCATTACCTGCCTCGTCAAGAATCATTGCATTGCGGAATCCCTTTGGGATTTTCACAGGAGGCCACGGTATAAGGCCGTGGGGCAGGACAGCCACTTTCGGGCGCAGGCGGCGGGCGCGCGCGGGGGGCTTTCCGCCTTTTCGCGGGTCATCTATGCCCGCTCAAGCCGAACCCGCGGCTTTCAGCCTGGTAATTGATTGTTCGCGAAATAAACCGGCTGCCTCATTTTTTTGCCGAAAGGACTATACGATACGGAAAAACGGTACGTATGGATATTTTTCCCGTGAGATCGGCCAGCCGGATATATTGGTCCATTTCATCAGGTGTAAATCCTTTTCTGATTGAAATGAGACCGTCGTAAAGAGTGAATCCGCTTCTGAAGAATATCCACGCCAGAAGTCCGAAACAGACGTAGGCGCCGCGACGACGATGCAGGTCGTTTATGCAGAATCCCCTGCGTGCGATGGAATGGAATTTTTTCAACAGTCCCGGAATCCGGTCGTCGGGAACATGGTGCAGGAAATTGTTCGTTATGATGAAATCGATCGGCTTCGAAATGGAATCTATCTCCCAGGCATCGAGATGAAGCACTTCGATGTCTCGATAACCGCGACAAGCCCTTTTCGCGTATTCAGTTACACGTTTGTCCGAATCGATGCACAATATCTTCGATGAAATCCGTCGATCCGAGCAGAAACCCGAGAGCCAACGGCAGAAGTCGCCTCCACCTCCTCCTATGTCAGCGATGGTCAGTTTCTGAAGCGTGGAATTCGCCATGCAGGCTTTCAGCATCTCCGTAAACAGGGGACGGGAGCGCGTCAGGAAACGGTTTATCAGTTCAAAGTGGCGCAGTGTATGCCACAGCATCCTGATATCGCCATTTGGATCATCCATGAATTCTGCGGAATCGGCGCGGCGGGTGAGATCCGGTTTGATTTTTGCTATAAAAGCGGGAATCATGTCATCCATTTTCATTGCCTGCCTTGGTAAGAATCATAGTGGACTCCCTTTGGGGTTTTTTACAAGGGGATCACGGCGTCGGGGCCGTGGGTCAGGACAGCAACTTCGGGCGCAGGCGCGGCTTCCGTCCGCCTTTTCGCGGGCTCGGCCACAACCCTTCCTGGAGCGTAAGGAGTCCAGTGCTTCGCACTGTTTCCGTTATACCGCCTGGTCCGCTCAAGTCAGACCACGGCTCATAGCCGTGGTAGTTGATTCAGGCCGATCCATTGGTACCAAATATGCCTGATGCATCGTCCGGAACCGGTCACGATTTTTCTGTTCTTGCCGATGTTCGTCCTTACCTTCATGATCGCGATGCGAAACGCGAATATAATCAAAAATTATTCAGCATTGTCGCAGCCCGTTACAGAGAGTCTTCCAGAATTCTCTCCTTTGGGCAGGATCATCGCTGGAAAGAGCTGCTTATCCGAAAAATCCCCGATCTGCCTGCTGCCAGTATTCTCGATATCGCTTCGGGGACCGGCGATATAGCCATTCTTCTGTCGCGGCGTTTCCCGGATGCATCGATCTTTTCCGCCGATCTGTCAAGGCACATGTTGATCAAGGCAGGCAAGGAACTTCGCCGTTCTGTCTCGATAATCCAGTCGCTGCAGGATATGTGTGCGTTACCGTTCAAATCGTCCTCGCTGGACCTGATCACCGGAGGATATGCGTTGCGAAACGCACCATCACTTGAAATCCTTCTCGATGAAATTGTACGCGTACTGAAACCTGGAGGATATGGGGCGTTTCTAGATTTTTCGAGATTCGATTCGATTTTTGCAGGTTCAATTGAATATGCCATCTTGAAAATGTGGGGTGATGTGTGGGGAACTGTATTACATGGTAATCACAGTGTTTATGGTTATATCGCCGAGAGTCTGCTGGCCTTCCCTTCGCGAAAAGTTCTGCATGGAATGATCATGTCCAGAGGATTCAAGATCGAATATTCCCACAGACTGTTTTTCGGGATTCTCGAGATAATCGTCTTCAGGTCAGAGTGAAAGGGATGCTCCGGACCGGGCATTCCGGCTCATGAACCCAGGAAACCTCCCACACGAAAGTTTTCTATACAGCAGTCAGACCAATCAAAGATTATGCCAAAAAAAATAAGGGAACCGCCGGATTCCGGTATCGGGATACATCACATGGTCGCTTTAACTGCATTTTTAACATAGTGCATAATGAATACTGCCCGTTGGCCACATGGTGTCCCGAAATTACAATCTTCTTCCATTCAACTTTTAAACGTTCCCTGACCTCACGTAGATAAAGTGATCAATTTCCCATGCATGTGAGCAGGGCGCCATGAATCGACAACCCGGCGCCGTATGCCGTCATGAGACACCGCTGGCCTTTCCGCACTCCATTCGAGGCTATTCTATCCAGTTCGAAAAGTACGGTCGGTGAGGACATGTTGCCGAATTGAGAATAGACAGTCTGTGCGGGTTTCATTTTTTCATCCGTGAGATGCAGCTTTTCCTGAATAACCTCGAGCATTTTCGCACCCCCGGGGTGCAATGCCCACCAGTCGATATCAGAAATTGATAGATGATTGCTTTCAAGAAAATCTATGATGAATGAAGGTACCAGTGTGCCGATAATGGAAGGCAAACCGGCACTGATGCGGTTGTGCAATCTTCCGTGGCGATAAGTAAACCGGACATCGTCGCGGTATCGTGGATTGAAGGAGCTCTTTACATCGACGATTTCGAATCCGCCGCAGTGGTGTCCGACGACCGCCGCTGCAGCGCCGTCTCCGAATATGGCGTTTGAAACGATCAGGCTCAGATCGTTTTCCATTTCGAAGGTAGCCGAGCAGATTTCGACTGAAATACAGAGTGCGATCCCGTCGGAATCCTCGGCGATCAGACACTTCCCGAGATTTATGTTCGGAACGGCACCTCCGCACCCGCTACCAACCAGATCGTGAGCTGCAATACCGGTATGCAGTCCGAGTTCGTCTATAAGGTAGGTGGCAAGTCCCGGACAGATGTATCCTGTGCAGGTATTCACGACAATGGCGGTGATCGCTTCCGGTGGCACATTCGCGCTCCTCATCGCATTGCGGGCCGCATCCGCGGCAAGGGAGACCCCCCACCGGGTGAACCGTTCGATTCTCCTGTCGGGATGCTCTTCTTTAAAGGTAAGCAGCTCGTCCGGAGTGTTCACTGAAAAGTATCTCCTGATGACGCTGGGGTGACGCAAAGCTCTTTGCAGGACATCACGGGACCGAGCGGTAAGGACATTACCGTAATGCAAGCTCATGAGCTCAGCGGCTTTTGTCTGGGTAATGCTGACAGGAGGCACCGATGTTCCGGTCGCGATAATGAAAGTGGGTGGTATGTGATTTGCGCTCATGGGTTTTTTTTCTTCCGATAACCGGAAATGCGGTGCTTCTTGCGAAAAAAAAGAGAAGGATATCAATATCCATGCCAATAAAGGAGCCGGTATGACACCTCGGATAGAGGAAATACAGGAACGGGTTAATAAGGTCATTCGCGAAGTTCTACGGGTCAAAGAAGAGGCACTGGCTCCGCAGGCGCGGATACGGGAAGATCTTGGGGCCGATTCTCTTGATGTCGTGTCATTGCTCATGGCTCTCGAGGATGAGTTCAATGACAGTATCAATGACGAAGAAGCGGGCCGGCTCGGGACCATGGGTGATATCGTGCAGTTCATCTGTATGAAAGCCCGGGCGGCACAGGTATGATCAGTTCTATTCTTCATATCCGTTATGGGCAATGCGTCCATGTGCGAAGCTTATCGTTTTTACAAATCCATTCCAGTTTCCCGGAATGGGGTATTGTCCGTTGAGTTCGGTGCCGATCATAATCGGCAATGGATGAATCGCGGCGTGAATATCGCATCTTGAAACAGCAGTGTCCGGTAAAGTTTGTCGTATTATAACCTTGATTGGACGATTAATTTACGATGAGATGCATAGCGGCAGCGAGCAGAACGGGATTGCAGGCGCGAAGGGCATATCGATATGGTGATACGCCCAAGCGACTATGATCCCGTTATACCGCTGTCCGCGAAGCAGATCGCGTAAAGGGATCGTCCGATTAAGGTTTAACATGACACAATGATATACATGTAAAAGGCATTATGAAAAGATTTCCCGAATTATTATCGAAAAGAATATTTTCATAAGACCTGTCCACAACCAGGCTCGTCCATGCAAAAAAGAAGAGTCGTCATTACCGGCATCGGAATACTCGCGCCCTCGGGTATGACGACCGATGCCTTCTGGAAGGCCTGCGGTGAAGGTAGCGCTCCGGTGGAACCTATTCCTGCCCAATGGAAAGAGTATGCCGCATATTCATCGGGAATCTGGGCGCCCCTGCAGAAGTTGGATATGGCGGAATACAATTTTTCTCCCATTCATCAAATGCATTATGCGCAGAGCAGCTCTCTTGGTATGGCCGCAGCGTCCCAAGCCCTTGAAAACGCGGGTTTCTCCCTATTCTGCAGTGACGAGAAAAAGCAGCGCTACCTGATACCGGATATCGATCCGGCCAGTGCGGGAGTCTTTGCGGGGACGGGAGTAGGCGGGCTCGTTTCATTGATCTCCAATCAGGCCAATCATATCCTGAAACCCCAAAAGGATCTTCTTGAGTCGATGCAACCTCGTTCTACCGTAAATGAAACTGCTGCCAGGGTTATCGGAATGATGCGTATACCCGGCAGGTTCAATCCATTCGTTGTATCAATCATAATGCCGAACGCGGTATCGAGTTCCATTGGAATACGGTTCGGCCTTACGGGACCGAATATCACCTTCACCTGCGCCTGCGCAGCCGGTACCGTAGCGATCGGACAGGGCTTCAGGGCAATTCGCGAAGGAAGAATCAAGATGGCGCTTGCAGGAGGTTCGGAGTATCTGCGCGATGAATTCGGCGGAATATTCCGTGGATTCGATATCGCGGGAACACTCGTCTCGGGTGATTTTGACGACCCGTCCGAGGCGAATCGACCTTTCGACAGGGACAGGTCGGGATTTCTGTTCAGTGAAGGCGGAGCCGCTTTTCTCGTAATCGAGGAAAAGGAGCATGCCGAACGGCGGGGCGTGTCAGGTATCGCTGAAATCTGCGGGTATGCCGAAACGTTCGACGCGTACAGCATGATGAGCATGGATCCGGATTACAGTCAGATGGAACGTATGGAACGCATGGTACTCGATGATGCCGGTTTTTCTCCTGAATCGATCGATTATGTCAATGCTCATGGAACAGGCACGCTTCGTAACGACGAGGTGGAGGCTGCCATGATCGCGAAGGTCTTCGGCCGAAGACCGGCGGTCAACAGCACCAAATCGCTGATCGGCCATACTATCGGAGCCGCCGGAGCCCTCGAAGCCGCTGTAACGGCCCTGAGCCTTTTTCACGGAACCACCCACATCTCGCGGAATATCGAAAATCCTGTCGAGGATCTCAATTTTGTGACGGATAAGAGGCCTTACGGCTTTTTGCGTGCCATTACTCATTCATTCGCTTTCGGAGGACACAATGCGGCGCTTGCGCTCAAAAGAATCGATCAGTAAAGAGACATAAGGGAATCGGCTCTCCTTTTCAGCTCCGGATAGAAATGGTTGGTGACGGGAAGCTCGAGCACCCTGTTTAAATGATAGCGGGCGCTGTCCTGGATTTCAAGGGCACCGTAGGTCTGTGCGATGATGAGATGTGCATAGAGATTCGTCGAATCGATTGCAAGCGCTTTCTTCAGTTCACGAATCGCATCACGGTACGAACCGTCGGGAACGCCGCCGTAAAGCAGGCGGGCGAATGCCCTGAGCAGCGAACTGCTTTCGGCCACACGATAATAGTATCCTCCAAGAATGACGTGAGCCGGGCAATATTCTTCGGACAGCTCTATCGACCTGAGAATGTTTTTATGGACAATACGCGACAGCTCCACAAGGTTTTTCCCTTTACGATAATCCGCCAGATTGCCCGCAGCGGCAGCCTTGAGGAAATATCCCTGCATGGAATCCGGAAATCGCAGCTGAAGTGAATCGGCATACCGCATAGCCCGCTCATAATATTCGGGATCCGACCGGTCCTCACCGAAGTCATTGAGTGCGCGGGTATATTTCATGAGGGCCTGATAATCGGTGCCGCATTGTTCCCATGCCCCGCGATACAGGGCCAGCGCTTTACCGTTATCGAAAATTTCATATAAGGAATCACCCTTTCGGATAAGTGAATCGCAGGATGACGAAGGGTTTTCAACGGAATGCGGCAGGGAAAAATGGAGCAGAACGAAACAGAGCACTATCGGAAATCGTGAAGAGTCCGGAATCCGCAGCATCAGTTTCTCCATAAACTTCCTTCCAGCAATTGCCGGTCCAGGATTTCGGCCTGCTCCAGAAGTCTTTTCCTGGACGGTTCATTGAAGGAGACCGCCTTTGCCGCCCATTTCCCGCAGTACCCGCATTCGTCACATCGGAGCGAACTACATCCGTCCTCCGGTAATCCCGATATAAAACCGGACAGTGAGTTGTTGTCTATATAGGCCGGCGTCGCTTCCCTGCGGTAATCATGCGGGATAATGCCGTCCGCATACCTTTGTATTTTAAGTAAACTTATTAGTGGAATTTTCCCCGGGCGGGCCATCATTAACATCATACGTACCCTCCGGCGCAGGGAAGGAGTCAGCCGCCTGTTCACCTGGGCGACGGGGCCCACGATTTCGAGAAGATTTCCGCCGAAGGTACGTGAGGCATATGCCCGTACCCTGGTGATGAGGAGATCCGTTGGAGAACTGCGCTCGACGATCTTAAAGGAATCGTACCCCATTGCCTCGTATATTTCCAGATCTTCCGGCCGGATCCACACAGAGCGAATATAGTCTACAGGTTGCCGCAGTTTTCTATAGGAACAGTGAAGAACGCAGTAATCGAGACAGAAACCTTTCAAAAAGTCACCGGTCCGGGAACTCTGGGACAGCAGGTTCATATGGGTAAGTTCATGGGTGCAGTGCAGAAGGCACGATGCATTCGCGATGAGCTGCAACTCACAGCCGACCGCTGAGCGGATTTTCCGCAGCAAGGAATAATCGCGATTGCACGAGATCGCGCTCAGGCAGATGCAATCCGCCCCCATGTCTTCCCACTCTCGGGCTTTTACGGGATTATCGACCACAGCGAACACGCCGACCTTCACCTTAAGACACGGATACTGTTTTTTGACAACCCGGAGCAGATAAGGAGATGCGACGGTCACGGCGGACGCTCCGGAGGCGGCAATCCAGTCGAGGAGTCGGCGTATTTTTTTCTGTCCTGAGCGGGTCTGTTCGATTCCACCCAGAGTGGCGGCATTCATCAGATAATTGAAATCGATGTTGCGTGCGGCGCATTCCCGGATTGTCTCTTCTATTCTCTTTTTCCCCGCAGGTTCGAGCGTATAAGAAGAACGTCCCCCTCCTACCGCATCCTGCGCGGATTTGCCGTATATTTCACTGACTTCGCCGAAAGCCGATACGCGCTCGACGAAATCAGGGGCGAAATTGCAGGCGACACTCAGTTTCATCACGGATTCCTGTTTGCTGGAGACCATACCAATCGTACCATTTCCCGGGCCTGAGGTTTTTATGCGGCGGGAAGGTTAAATCAATGAAAGATTAACAATTCCTGTGCCAAAAAAGTGAAGAAAATCTCCTGCCGTCGTGCTGTCCGGCCTGGTACCCCACGGGAGGCCTGGCCTTGAAATCCTGGGGCGCCTTCACTGTGAAATTGCCTAACAGGCATTCCTGGGAACCGGATTCCCGATGTCTCCCGGGTAACAGCGTAGAAATCATGAGTATGTTTTCCGAATTTCGGAGGGGAAAGACTGGAATGAGCCTGCACCGGAGTGGTTCAATCTCGATCACGCTGCATCTTGTTGTAGTTCTTGATTACCTTTGCGAATTTTTTCTCCCTTTTTCGTTTTTCCAGATAGGACATTTCATAGAAATCCGATTCCTTCTTGATTTTCAGATAGTTGCGAAACCGTTCGGCATCTATTTTTCCCCCATCAACAGCGTCGGTCACCGCGCAGCCCGCTTCGTGCGTGTGCGTGCAATTTCTGAAGCGGCACCGTGTTCCATACGAAGAGATCTCTTCGAACGTTTGAGGTTCTATGGTCGAATGGAAAAAATAACCAAAAGTGGGAAGTGATGTCGTGCCGGGGGCCGAGTCCACCGGCAACGCGGATTCCGAGGCAGAA
>CAZGVZ010000026.1:0-6030 GCA_964529145.1 uncultured Fibrobacteraceae bacterium
ATGTTGCTCCAATGACGCTACATTACTAAGTTACCACATTCCATATTCGTTTTCAATGAACTACCAAGGCTGAAAACCCTCGTCTTTCTTATTGCGGGCAGAGCCGGCAATAGGTCCAGGCGGTAAATAAAAACAGTGCACAGCACCTGTCTCCTCAGGCTTGAGGAAGGAAAGTAACGGGGCGGGCACCTCTCTGCGCCCGCCTCCCTTATGCCCGGTCTTTTCCAAATCGATTCTCAGGGCACTCCATGAAAAAAAAACCTGCTCCCGAGAGGAAACAGGTTTGAAACTTCAATGATATCAAACACTTCAGTTCTTTTGTTTGACTCCGATTTTATCCGGCTGGGGACGATACCGTTCCAGAACCCTTCCATTGGTTCCGACATCAACCTGCAGCACGGAGACATAGGTCCCGTCGCCGACGATACGGCCATTCTGGTTCCTTCCATCCCAGATCAGATTCAACTCCTTGATTGATTTCACTCCGGTATAGCTTCTGACCATATTACCTACTTTGTCGTAAATGAACAGATTTCCGGAGAATTCGGTATTTCCGCCCTCGTCGTCCATCTTCGCCCTGACCATGATTGTCACTCCGGGCTGGACCCTCGGATCGAAGGGCACGGGGACAATATTGTGCGTGACTTTGAGAGGAGGCTGCACGATCACCACTTCGACGCGACGGTTTGCCGGATTGCGCTGGACGTTACCCGCTGCATCCCTCGCGTTGCTCTCGACCACCGAGATATCGGTATTGATCCACACCGAGTCGGTCTCGGCCGGGAGGTACCCCTCAGGCCGGCTGCTCACGATCAGGCGATAGAAAATGACCTCTTTCCCGTTGATCTTCGTCTTCCCGGGCGCCGTCCCTCCGTCGGTCACGTAAAGTACATGTTGATTTTCCGGAAGAGGTCCGGCCTTGAGAATGACCGGGAACGTCGTCGCCCCGGCCGGGTGATTCTTCAGCACCTCGTCGGTATACCGCACGTAGAGGGTATCGGGTGCCCTTGTCGAGTCGGTCAACTTTTCACTGGTAAATTGCCCGATGTGGTACTCCACCGAATCGATCACCGGAGCCGCGCTGTCGGAAATCATGGAGGTTTTCGGGTCGGTGCCGTAATCCGCGAAAATTACGTCGACTTTCATCGTGCCTTCGGTCTTGTCCCTGAGGGTATTGACCCCGAAGAGTCCCTCGAGGGAGAAGTCGTACACGAGTTTGGTCTCGTCGGCCGGGATGAACACACGGGCATAGTCGGAAGCCACCGATTTTTCGTAGGTGAATGTGGCGTACATCTGTTCGGTGTTCACGGTCTTGTTGAACCTGATCCGCACGGTTTCGATGGTGCCGTCTGCGTTGTTGTCGCGATACTCCGCGGTCACGATATCCGGAGCGATGTTCTTGAGGGTGATCACCACCGGCCGGTTCTGCGGATGCGCCATGTTGGCCGACTGGTCGACGATCGAACCGTATGGGGTGATCATGAGACTGTCCCCTTCCTGCGGCCGGTTGTCGTCAAGGTTGTCCTCAACGACCGCGACGATCGCAACCCCGTCGGTGTACGGTCTGGATCCGATGATGGTGAGCCTTATCGGGGCTACATCCTTTCCTGTCTTGATGAGCGTCAGCGCGGTATCCTTAACCACGCTTGCATCGATCGTTTCCGTAAAGGTAATGATGAGCGTGTCGTTGCCAGCCTTGAGCCGTTCGACCAGCACGGCGCTTCCGAGGAGAGGGCCCACGCCGTCCTGGATATCGAAGTTCTGGATAAAGGGCAACGCGTCGGGAGTCTGCGGATTGGTCCAGTAGGAGATTCCGAGCTGGGTTCCGCCGGTGAAACGGGTAATCCCCTCGGCGAAGGGCTCAGCGAGCATGACGATCAGGTGCTTCCGGTCCGCAGGATCCACCTGGGTCGCTGCCTGGAGCACCTTGCGGGTGACCCCTGTGTTGGGCCAGGAGAGCTGCAGGGTATCGGGCCTGTCGCTGTCCGCGAGCTCTTTAGTATAATAGATATCGACACGGTCTACCGCTCCGCGGGGGTTGGTCGCTGAGTATACCGCCCTTTCGATCTCCGGGAAACAGGCGACGAAATTTATATCCCCACGTTTTCCGCCCACTACATCGGGATCCCGGGAATTGAGTATTATTTCTCCGTTGCTCACGTTTCTCACGCTCGCCTTGACCCAGAGCCTGACCTCTCCTCCAGTGAGCTTCGCGAATTCGACAGCCACGCGCGCCGTATCGCTGTCATAGACCAGGAGTCCGGTGGTGGGCTGAATGTCGAAAGTCGTTGTACGTCCCGTCGAGATGGTCTGGCCGTTCTTCGATGCCCGGACCACGATAGGAACACGAACCCCGGAACATGCGGTAATTCCTACGGTCTCGTCGTACTGGAGCGTGTCGCTGAAAAATATCCAGAGCCGGTCCCTGGGTTGTCCAACCCGCAGCCCCGCGATGTCGGTACGTTCAGGCTTGACTATCAACGTGGCGAGCAGCGGGATCGTGTCGTGCAGGTCACCGTTGGTCACCATGGCCCTGAAGGTGGCGATGCCGTTGGCCGCGGTTTCCACGATCGTGTCGGTGATGGTGCCGATGTTCGGCCTCTGGCTTATGACCTTGATCTCCGTGCCAGCGTCCATCTGGTTGCCGTATTTGTCGAACGCCGCTACGGTCACCGCGAAGGTGGTTCCCGGATCGATGGTGTCGGTGTAGGTATGCGATCTCGGCCGCTGGAAAAGGATGCTGTCCGGATCACCGGGAAGCACCTTGATGCCGTCGGAGCTTCCCATGAACGCGATGACCTTGTTCGCATCGACCCAGCTCCCCGTGACATGGACGATCTCGAGCGCGCCCGCAGCGGGCACGCGGGTGAACATCACGTCGAGTTCCGCGGTTCCGGTGATCCCGTTTGGAAAATTGGCTACCTTGCCGCCCGCTGGATCCAGGAGGTCGAATCTGGACTGCAGATTGATTTCGGTAGGATCGATTTTATTGGTGAATTTCGATCCGCTCGCGTTGAACGCCTCGACGTGCAGGACAACAGGGTCGCCCGCACGTACTTCACTCACCTTTTCACCAGCCTTGTTTCTGACCTCCACCTCGAGATAATAGTCGAGTTTGCGGTACGGAATGAAGCCCACCGCGGAGGTGAAAGCAATCCCGTTGGGACCGACACCTTCGACGATCACTTCGAAAAATCCGAAGGTTCCCGGGTTGGGAACTGAAATTTGATATTTGTTGCTTCCGATCGCCAGCGCCGGGGTGGCGGGAAAGGTGACGGTCGCGATCTGGTTTGCGGCGATCATGGCGGCTTTGTCTATACCGAAGCTTTCGACGGTATCGATATTGTGAATGAACCGGAAGTAGACGTCATCAGGCGGCCCCATGGTTCCGACGCGGGGAGTGATCTCGAACTCACAGTTGACCTCCCCGCTGTTGTACACCATCGGTCTCGAGGGGCGGATCGTGACCACACCCGCCGGCCTGCCGCCGGCCTTCGGGATGGCGCCGAGGTCCGCCATACTGCCGTCCTGATCCTTTATTCCGGCAACAGGCCACCCCTTGTCGAGGATGAACTCGTCCACCTCCGGATCGGCCCAGTTCGGGACGAGGAAAAATTCGTCATCAGGATCAGTGGACATGAAAGGCGTTTCGACCCAGCGTACCTCGGCGCTCGCCGGAAGGCTGGCCTGGGTACTTCCGGTCTGGCTTACCACCAGAGCGCCTTCCTCTGCCGGTCCATTCCCCTGGGTCTGAAGTCCATTGACGATCTGGACGGCGCTGCTGGTTGAAGGGGCCTGATGATGCGCTGCGATCACGCAATGGTGGATTCGGTTGGGAAATTTCGGCAATAGCTCGAGATTGGTCGCAATACCTTCGGCTCTATCGTAGGTTGCGTAAGGCGCTCCAATGATATTGTTGAAAATCAGGTGTAGTGGGCTCGCGTTCCAGTTGCCCGTGAAAATCCCGAAGTTGTGCCATAACGTGTTATTATAGATTGCGAGAGGGCTCAGGAGCTGGTCCTTGAACATGAACGCACCTCCTACCTGGTTTCCGCCCTCGCTGGTGAGGTTTTTCACGTCGTCAATTATAGACGCCTTATGGTGATTTTCAAAAATGAGATTGTAACGGATCGTAGATCCCATATCCCACGCCGATTCGAAATAGATCCCCACCGAATTGTCATGAATGCGGTTATATTCGATCAGATGGTTTCCGGTCCGGGCGAAACCGGACAGGGGAACCACGTTTTCCGGGTAGACGTCCCCGGGGTTTGCGTTGGCGAAAATCCCCCCTTCGTTGCGGTCCTTCACATGAATCCCGAAGTAGGCGTTCCTGATATCGCAGTCCGTGATCATGACGTCACCCGCGACCCACAGAGTGATTGCCGCGTTTCCGTGCTGCATCGGCCATTTGCAGTCTCCGTTATCGTCCTTCCAGATCCCGTCGGAGCCGAAAATGAACGGACCGCCTCCGTCGACCGCGATGCCCTCGATACGCACGTTTGCCGCTCCCAGGACCCGCAGGGCGGCATTACGGTCGAAAGTGATCTTGCTCGTGTCCTTCGCCTCATCGCAGTCTGCGGGCCCGATGTTGGCCCGGTCCTGCCATTTGATCGTAGGTTTATTGGTCGATGTGGGATTTTCGGTGCAGAGGACAAGGTTGTCTTTGGTGCTGTCGATCGTTACCTGCTCTTCATACACCGATGCGTCGAGAATGACCACCCTGTCCCCGGCATGTGCTTCATTGATCGCCGCCTGAACCGAGGTATACTGTCCGCCCGCACCCTTGGAGACCGTATAATCCGCGGCAAAGGTGGATTGCAGTAAAACCGCCAGAGAAAAAACGATTCTCCCGTAGTGAATCGGTTGCATACGGATGACTCCTTTTATCAAATTGAATTGACCAGAATATCCTTTTCGAGCGCCGATTTGTTTGAGCGCGGGCATACTTTAACGATTAAAAAAACAGCTTTTCTTTCCTGCTTCGGTTTTTCACCTAAAATGCATTATTAATATACTAATATCAAGCTGGACATGCAGTGGAAATAAATCTTCCGGACCCAATTCCCGTATTCACGGAATGAACCGGCGTTTCATTCCGAAACAGGAGTCCGTACACGTTTGCATCGCGATAACGAATCCGGTGACAATTTTTTGGATCGAAAACGGTAGTATAGTATTGAAGTGAATACTGAAAAGAGAAGAAACACCTTGAAAACCCGTACAAACCCATACCGTGGTATAGAGGTTGCTGTTTAATATAGTAATATAGCGAGATGCCATCGAAAGGAGCCAATCATGGGAAAACAACAGTTTTTAGATAAAAAGCCGCCGCGCTTCGAAAACTCCAGAAAGAGGGGTTTTATCCCGTTTCTCGGAGGACGGCCCAAGAGGACACTGGTCATCAGCAAGGATGACATCCTCAATCTTACGATACTGCTGAATACCACTCGTACGGTTCAGGATTTCCTCAGCTCCATGGAGCAGCGTGCGAACTGAGAAGGCTCGGACGGGCATGTGGTCCGGTTATTCCGGACCATGCCCTGAAAATCGCTACTCACTCATGCGGAGTTCCCGATTGCCCGGGAGCTCCCTGTATGGTTTCAGTCGCCTCCTTCCAGTATCGTCCGTAGTTGTTAGCCATGCCGGAATATCCGCCGGCATCCAGACATATCGAGCTTTTTCCCCGAACATCCGGCCATTCCAGATCGTTTCCTCCACCGGTGAAAATCACCTGGTCGATCATTAGTCCCTCACGGTTCAGAATACCGATCCAGTTCCCGTTCCCAGAAAGATCCAGAGCGCCTGCCGCCGGGTGAGCGATGTCCACCCATGGAAGCACACACCTGCCGAAAACGAAATGGCTTCGGGCCGGTATCGTTATCCCGGTAAAAAGGCGTCTTGTACCATCTACCTCGATGTAGAGAGTATCGAACACCGCTTCTTCCTCTTCGGGATTGAAAACCTCGATATACTCGGAGTCGTTCGCCGCGTACATGATTTCGGAAATGATCTGTTCTCCTGTTTCCT
>CAZGVZ010000026.1:6040-16164 GCA_964529145.1 uncultured Fibrobacteraceae bacterium
CTCCCCTGTTTTGATCATGCTCCCGAAACCTCCGGTGGCCACGGTAGCGCCCGGGAGCTGCAGCGTGCCGGTAAGCGAAACCGATGAAGAAGCGGCCTCGAAGGAAAGCTCGATGCTGTTCAGCGATCGCGCGTTCACCTCGAGCTCCGCTTCCGCCCGGTACAGCGTATCCCCGTTCACCGTGATGCAGAACACCTCCAGTCTGCCCCGTGTGGCATGCGGAATTCCATCGAGGCTGAGGCTGATTTTCGGTCTGCGGCCGACCTTGCCCCTCCACTGGTTCCCTTCAGTCGAGGTGAACACCGCGGCAAGCGAATCCACCGCGGTGGGAACGCCTCCTATCTGTAAAAATACCGAGCCGCGGAGCGGAAGAAGCACCACATGCAAAAGCGTCATTACCGCGGGGTCGATATGAACGATTCTCGTTCCCGCCGAGTCCTCGTGGATCACCTCTCCGGCCCTGTTCACCGTGGAAACGGAAATGCTCCTCCTGTCCCCCGCGGGAACCGGCAGTGTGTCGATGAAGTACAACTGCAGCGGATCGATAGCCCGCACGAACCTCTGCGCCGAGACCCCTTCGCCGCCCACCTCTACGACAAGCGAATCGAAATCGGTCGCGATTCGTTTTGCGGGCATTTGCGGTGTATCGGCGATCCGTATCTGCAGCTCCACAGCTCCGGCGGTTTCTTCTCCGGTGACTTTCTCCGGGATCGCGCCGCAGGACACGGTCAGGAGCAGTGCGGTTCCGGTGATGAGTCCCGGAACAATCGATTTTTGACTGGTAACCATGAGGCCTCCTTGTGAGTGTGTGTGATCTTTGCGGGAATCCGAGCAACAGGCGGTCCGCTCCCGTGTAATCACCATCCCTATTCCATAAATGGAGCCCACCCGGAGACTCAGAGATACCGTTGCAAAAAGGCGATTCGTATCCAAAACCGTTCGCAAAACGATCATCAATATGGCTCTGGCATGAAACAACCATCTATTTTTTATGTATGAAACCATCGGTGACATGGCCAATCCTTTTTCTGTTTCATTTCATTTCCGGAGCGTCTCTTCCCGTATCCCTCGGAGGCGGTTTCATGGCGGGCGCCCGGTACGACGATCTGCGGATGTGCGTGGCTTCGCCTGCAGGAGTCAAAGGCGGACCCGTCGCGGACATTGCGCTCGACCTGCGATTCCATCTCGATTCACTGGGCGCGGTGGGAATCAGGGTCCCGTTCATGCGACCGATCCTTTTCGGCGCGGCGTTCAGGATGCTGCAGTTCGAGCCCGAATGCATCCTGGAATACACTCTGCCGCTCAGGCGCAATACCGGCTTTATCCTCGGTTCGGGATTGGGAGCCAGTTTTCACTGGGGACCCGATTACCTTACCGAAAGGGATTCCCGCGACAAAGATAACTTTTTCGCGGCGGGTCCTTATCTCAGTTCCCTTTTCGGATTGCGCTTCAGGAGAGAAGGCGGCCTGTACCGGATTTTCGGAATAAGGATTTTCTACGCCTCGCTCCATTCAAAGGAACGCTGGCGGGGAACGGTCCTGGGCGCGGCTTTCGAGGGTCATATCGACTTTATGGAATGGAAACGGTAAGCCCGATCACCCCCATCGAAAAGAAGTCGCCCGATCCATTTTTCTTTATCCTGGATCGGAAATTTCTGACAAAAGATGTGTTGGTGAAGGGCCTTTCCGGGTCGCATGCCCCTGCAACACTCATCAGAGGAGACGGTATGTACCTGCGCCATGAGGAATCGGTTTCAAGGGATATCGGCCGTATACGTGATCATATCATCGAAATGGCGCAATGGGCCGAGACCTCCCTGAGGGACTGCATGCGCGCCTGCCTCGAGAACGACCACCGTCTCGCCTATGCAGTCATACTCCGCGATCAGTTCATCGATGAAAAAGAGAAGGAGATCGACCGCCTCTGTCTCGAGTTCATCATCCGGCAGCAACCTGTCTCACAGCCGCTTCGTTTCGCGTTCAGCGCGATAAAACTCAACATGGAGATCGAGCGCGTCGGGGATTACGCGGAAAGCATGGCCAGACACCTTTTCAAACTGAACGAATGGCCCGAAAGGCACTGCAGGAGCGGCATACAGAAACTCGCCGACCTGTCGATCAACATGTTTCACGACGCGATCCAGGCATTCATAGGTCAATCCGTTGATCTTGCGCGTCAAACATTGACGATTGAAGACGAGGTCGACTCGCTCCGGACCGACCTTATCAACGAACTGATCGCCGAAACCAGGGACAAGGGCATTCCACTTCCTCTGCTTAATTTCATCAGGCGTCTGGAAAGGGTCGCTGACCAGTCCCGCAATATATGCATGGAGATCCTCTATCTCCTGACCGGAGAATACATGAAGCATCCCGGAGCGGAAGCTTTCAGGATCCTCTTCATCGACGAGCACAACTCCGTGCGAAGCCAGATCGCCGAGGCGGTAGCCAACGGCCTCGACGAGCCCCGTTTCATCTTCGCGAGCGCGGGCCTGGATCCGCGGCCGGTCGATCCGGCAACTGTCGAATTCATGAAAAAAAAGGGATACGACCTTTCGAAAGCCCGGCCCCGATCCATAAAGGAGGTCCCTAACCTGGAATATTACCAGGTGATCGTAGCGCTCTCGTCGGGCGCTACACGGCTCGTCCCGCAGGAGCCGCGAAAAACCATATATCTCGACTGGCAGATCGATGACCCGACGCTCGTCGAAGGAGACGAAAACAAGAGTGCCGCCTACGAGAAGGTTTTCCGGTTCATAACGACACAGGTGACCGATCTGGTCAACGCGGTCCTCGCTCCGGAATCCAAGACGGAGTATAAATGATATCCTTTGCGATGCGATGCCGGGGGATTTCGGTGTACCGGAGGCTTCTTCCATGCCTTTGCGCCGCCGGATTGACCGTGAGCTGCGGAAGACCGAACGATGCCGGGAAAAAATCCGGCGCTTCGATCCAGGTCAAGGGATCCGACACCATGGTGAACATAGCGCAGGCATGGGCCGAAGCCTACGCGAGTGTCGCTCCGGAAGTGAAGGTGGAGGTCTCGGGTGGCGGCTCCGGTGTAGGCATCGCCGCGCTCGAACGCGGAACGATAGATATCGCAAACGCGAGCAGAAATATCAAGGAGAAAGAAGCGGAGCGGGTCCGGGAAAACACCGGTAAGGATCCCATGGAGTTCGTCGCCGGGTACGATGCCCTTGCGGTGTACGTCCACAAAGACAACCCACTCGACGAAATCTCGCTCGGGCAGCTCAAGGAGGTCTATGCCGAAGGGGGATCGACCACCAGGTGGTCCCAGCTCGGCGTCTCCATACCAGGCTCATCGAACGACGAAATCGTCAGGGTGAGCCGTCAATCGAGTTCGGGAACCTACGAATTTTTCAGGGAACGTGTACTTGACAATATCGATTTTAAACTGGGGTCCTTAGACATGAGCGGATCCAAGGAAGCGGTCGAACTGGTGGGCGCCACCAGGACGGCAATCGGATACAGCGGCATGGGATACGCCACCGATGCCGTAAAGATGTTGAGGATCCGCACCGAAACGGGATCGTTCGCGCCCACGGTCGCCAACACACATCGCGGGACCTACCCGCTCGCCCGCTCTCTGCTCATGTATACTCTCGGCGAACCCGGGGGTGAAATCAGGCGGTACATCGAATGGATTCTTACCGCAGCCGGTCAGCGGATCGTGGAGGAAAACGGGTACATCCCGGTGCCAGGCACGCCCGTGGGGTGACAGGCTCGCTGCATTTCATGGCAGAAAAAACCGGCAGAGCATTTTGCCGTCCAGATCAGCGTCATTCTGAGTCTGTTGCTTCTTCATCACATCCCGTAAACAAAAGCGCCCGGTCGATGGCAAGCGTCTTTATCCACTCGTTGGTCTTTTTCTGATCCTGTTCGATTTTTTTATCTAATATTCTTCGCCGGGCAGTATCGAGAAGTCGTCGATCGATTTTTCTACCATTGTCGTACTTCAATTTGATAGTTTTATTATCAATCAAATCTAAAACCTTCGCATCCGAAAGATTTTCCGTTTCCCTCCAAAGACTTGCGCGATATGCGGCTACATATGATTCCTGTTTCAGAAGAGAAGCTCCTACTTCGTCTTCTCCGATACTGTCGAGAGGAAAATGCCGTATTTCAAGATCACGAAGTATGGTTTCCCTAACGGATTCAAATGGCAATTTCCCGTTTCCTGAGATGACTTTTTCAACTAAAAAATACCAGGTGCCGAGTGGTCCTGAAATTGGACCGATAACTCCTTTTTTTCCTTTCATCTCCCTGAAGATCCGTGAAAGCTCAACTGCCACCTGGGAAGGTAAGTTGTATGAAGCAATTATTTTGGAATTGAATGAAGAAGTATCCCGAACGAGAATCTGCAGCCGTGATTTTTCATCCATTCTTTTGAATGAAAGTGTGTCAATAAGAGGGACCAGCCAGACCCGGCACACCATTGTATCGGGAACGAGGAACTGCTCGTTGTTTTCACGATAATATTCGATCGCACGTGCGCTGTCGGTTTTTCCCTTTGATCTTGCTTTCTCCTCGCGTATGAGATACCTGAGCTCATTGACAGCTTCGTCAATAGGCGTTTCAAAGTGACGTTTTTCTGAAACAATCCTGCAGATAAAAAATCCGAATGGAGTTGAAAACATATCGTAATGCTGGTTCCGGAGATTATTGATAAAAGGGAACATGGAATCCGGCAGTTCATCTGATACTGAAACGGCCATAGGAAGGGAAAGAATGAACCTTTTTTTTTCAGTTGCCCGGATACCCTCAGGATCGGCATCGAATTTTCGTAGGATTCTGTAAATGGAATCAATATAAAACGAGTCTGTAGACCCCAATATTCCTACTTTTTTGGTCCTTCTATCCCGAAAAAAACGATCATAGTATTTGTCATAAACCTCTTTGAGACGCTCTTTTCCAGGGATTTCCGACCTATCTGTATCAAGGTTCCTAATCAGCTTGTTTCCGACCTGCTTCTCCTGTTCCTCCAAGAACTCTTTTTCAAATACGATATCCGAATCTTCTATCAACTGCACAATATATCTCTTTTTCAATAATTTCCTTAGTACCATATCTCTCGCTACTTTAAGGGTCACATTTGACGGAATTTGCTGAAAAGCGAGATATCCATTGAAATCGGCAACTGTAATGATACATTCATCTTTTTTAGTATCTGAAACAAGGCAAAGTTTCCTGTCGATGTTCAGGGCGAGCTTCTCCACAGACCATGGTTTCATCGATTCCAAGCGCTTCCGCCTCGTTTCCTCTCTCTCCTTCAGTGCGATCTGCGAGCATATCCTAACGACATCGTCACTGGAGAGAAAGATTTTATTTTGAATAATAGGATACAGCGCATCTTTTGATGGCAATGTGGCGAGAGGGTATACGGAAACGAACTTTTGGTATTCATTTTCTACCTGAATCTCGATCTCGGATGGTACTATTCCCATTTCGTTTTTAAGAATTCGTTCGATAACGATTTCTTTTCGAACAGCCCTATGATCTATTTTTACATTCGGAAATACTAATTCATATGCAGACAGACGCGACTTGAATTCATTTGAAGCAACCATTTGCCCGGCCGTATCCCTTTTCAGGAGATCCTGACACCCAAGTACACTCTTTCTGAAATTGTTATATAATGAAGATAGCCGATCTATAACCGAATCGGCCGAATCAGAATGATGTACGACTACATCCGACGTATCCGGTTCCATTTCGGAAAAATAAGCATTGGCGTATGACATTTTGGAAAACTGGCAAATTAACCAGATCACGATCATATAATTCAGGTTATTGCGAACTGATTTCAACTTTTTCTCCGTAAAACAATTTTATAATAAACCGCAAGTCCGTTTTTGAGGAAGGTATAGATGCAAGCGGTTCATCCTGTGGAATATTTGGTCCTAATCTGTTTCACAAAAGTGGGTGATAGCCTTAAAGGGCCATGTAATTCGTTTAATTACACGGACCCCGCCTTTTTTACCATTTTGCTGCTTTGAAGTATGAAAAAGAACACCTTCTCTGTTCTATCTGGCTGGATTTAAAAATTCTTTTCTCCGCATCCATTGTACCTGGCAAAATTATTTACATAAGTAATATTTGTAGTATTCTCCCGATAATATCCATAGCAGCCGTTTGCTTGCGAATTATTATTTGTTAGTATTATATTATCAGAATTGAAAAGACCAATACCATGGCGATATAAGGACCCCCCATTTGTTTCAATAAAACCGCTGTTCACATAGACATCTTCGCAATCATAAACAGTTATCCCATCGTAGTGATTCCCTAAAAACTGGCAATACTGTATTGACACGTCATCAGAACCATCAAGCCATATTCCGGAACGGACACAAGAAAGTCCATACGAGCTATAGATGTTTGAATGATCCGAATTTATCAATAAATATCCGTCAAAGTAATCTTCTGAAACGGAATAACAGTGAGAAATATCGAGCTGGTTCGAATTGTCTGCCCTGATTCCCCAACTGTCACAATAAAAAGATACATCATAGACAGAATTACTGCCTCCCCCTTCAAAGTAGATGCCTGTATTGCAGTCATCGATAGTTCCATGATCACCGATAATGTTCACGTCTCTTCTGCCACTCACGTAAATTCCAACATTACTATTAGGGCCGATAATGCTATATCCATCCATGTTGAAATCCACACCATCAGCCAGTATTCGTACTACACCTACCCAGTGACTCGACAAAGTAGTGTCCTGATCAATATCCAACACCCAAAAAGACCCATTATACCATTTCGTATTTGCAGGCAGGTTTTGAGCACAGAAAAAAATGGCGACACAGACGAATGCAGGTCGGACCAGCTTCGAAAAACATGAACGCATCAAAAAATACTTCATTATAAAACCTCCTGATGATAGGTGTGAAGTGAAAATTCTCTGCGGATCGACGTAAATTGTTACATTTACCCGCATTTGTAATTATTAAGAAATGTGAATTGGAATTATCCGGTGAAGACAGTCAGAAAACGCATAGGATGCCTCCCTGTGTGTGATTAACAGTATCAAATCGGTGTATATAATAATTTAATTCGGTTGTGACAAAAAAGCAACAAGGAAATGATCGTATTTGTATAATTATTATCATAAATTGGTTTATATTTAAATATTTTCATCATAATTTACCGCTTAAGCAACTGGAAAAATTTTTGCCGTAGCTCATATTAACAAGCTATTCACTTATTGTGAAGGATTAAACAAATGAAATCCAAATTAGTCCTGAAACTTCCATCAATTCTCTCCATCAAAGCTCATATTAGCAAAATAACTTCCTAAGGCAAATATAACAGGCTCCGGGTGGGGGGGGGCAAAAATATTCCCACATTGAAGTACCTTGATAGTGGCCTAATGTTGCCTTTCCAGTGTGATACCCTGAAACTTACATGACAATTCAAAAGTGTTCTTCATAAGAATCCTCTTTAGTCCATGTATTCAGTGGTAACCGCGTGCCATTTAGCTCGATCCTAAACAAAAAATACAGGCGGCATCATCCCGGTGATCATGGGCAACCCATCGTTTTGTCAATAGCTGGAGGGGAGCACGCTCAGGGGTCTTCCTACTATCTCCGGTAGACCTCCTTCACCGTGGGAGACCACAAGTGGGAAAGATCTCAGAAAGGCCGTTCTCCACGACGAACGGGATTCTCAAAGCCATGCTCATTTATTTGGGGGACGCCATAAATGCCGTATTCCGGATATCCGTCTCCCGAACGCCCGCGCAAAAAACATGTTTTTCACCTGTTCAGTATGATTTTTTCCGTCAATTCCCTTCCCTCGAGATGCGACCTGACGAGGTAGGTTCCGGACGAGAACGGAGTGTTCGGGGAAACCTGGTGTGTTCCGGCCGTAAAGAATCCCGAGGCGAGAGTGGCCACCCTCTTTCCGGCAAGGTCGTGAAGCGAAACGTGAAGGTTCGCGGGTTTATCCAAGGAAAGAGAGATCTTCGTGAGTCCCCCAGTGGTATGCAGGCACCTGAGTTCCATATCGCGCACCCCTGCCGTCCCTCCTCTGTATAGAGGCTCCCGTGCGGAAGTATGGGTCCAGAGGTCGGGCATGTTGCCCGAAAGGAGCAGAAGGGTTATCACCTTGAGCGACTGCTGATAGTAGACGTCACTCGCGTCCACCAATGTGTTCATGTGCGTATAGGCGGCGTCGAGCCAGGCCTGGTGCGCCTCGTCGACAAGTCCGGCGCAGGCGAAAGGGCCCACGAAGGTGGCGTTGTTGTACTCCCCTTTTTTCGACCCGTCGCGGCCGTATCCGTCGACGACTTTCGAAGCATCGTTTCCGGTCTCCCCGGAAATCCAGGTCGAGATCTTGCCGCAGATCTCTTTGGCTTCCGGGTGGCCGTACCAGCAATGGGCCCAGGCGATTCTCCAGGGCGTGCGGGCAGCGTCGTAATAATACTGATCGGTGCGTCCCGGAGCGTTCGCGCCGTCTTTGGTACACCAGTCCGGCACCAGCCCCGTGGAGGCATTCTGTGCTTTTTTAAGCAGCGAATATGAGTTCGCGATCACCTTGTCCCAATCGAAACTGCTGGCATGCTTGAAAAGCTGCAGCGCCGCGGTACTGAAATAGGAAGGATTGTACTGGTCGCCCCACGAATCTCCCGGATTGAGAAGGTAATTCACCGTGTCCACCTCGTATTTCGCGATCTTTTCAATGAAAACCCGCGCATCATCGAGATATTTTTCATCTCCCCACTGTTTATATGCCGCCAGAAGCCCCACTCCGACATCGAGTTCGGCATCGGTCGCCGAATTACGGTCGTACATCCCCTCCGGGCCGGTAAAGCCTTTGATCTTCCAGTTCATCAATCCTTTCGCATCCAGAAAATTATTGTAATATTTCCAGAGCTTATCGAATTTTGCCTGTGTGTTGTTCTCCTCATTATCCATATATACAAGAATCATCATGCCGTAACCGATTCCTTCGCTGACTGTGTAGTCAGGCGTATCCCATTTGATTCTGGCCATTTCGCCGTTCTCTTCATAAAGCTTCATGAAATCCTCGTACGCTTCCTGAACCTTGTCCGCATCGATGGAGGAAGGCATGATGCCGTAAGCGTAGTCGGCATTCTGTGGAAACGGAAAATTCGCTTTGGCGAAAAGGGTGATCGCGCATGAAATCAAAGTGATGGGAAAATAAAGACGCCTCATTGGTGAATCCTCTCCTGGCTCTGGTAAGAATGACACCGGAGATATTCAATCTCCGGTTTTTACGATCGTCAGTTCAACGGGTCCCCTATCTTCCCGTCGGATGATTCTCTAATATAATGTCGAATACCGGCATGGTGTGCTGGGAATTTCCATAAGGGATGAATACCCGGAGCCAGGCGAATTCATTTCACCTTATTCTGATTATCGCATTCAGACGCGCCGGCGACAGCTGGCAGGACTTATCCGGAAATGCGAATGGCTTATCGATCCGTGATGCGCCGAACAGCTGCGCAGCAGTACCGCTCGCCATCCCGGTACGGATCGTACAGTTCAGAGGCAAGCTTCGGTACCCATTTGCAGCCGGACATTTCTCCCGCGCTTATCGATTGACCCTGGAAATGGTATCTGTGTTCATTTTCATCTCCGAAACAGTCATTTTTAGTTTGTTAAAACAGGGAAAACCCTTCACTTTCGCCCTGACTTTTTACTTAAACAGCGTTGGAGAGCGCTCTTATATCTCATTTCATCGATGGTTCTCTGTGTTCTTTTTGAACACGTTTTTTTTATCATCGGGTTGACGCCACCCGGTATCGGCAGTACATTATCCGTATATGCCTGCACTTTAACGACCTGGTTCTTTGACGAAAGCCGGAGTGACCTCGACCGGACGGATCTCGGATGCATGGCCATAACAATCCGGCACTGTGTCCGTGCAGCCGGAAGCTTTTTGGAGGTAAAGGTCACATAACGGATTAAAAACATAATGTCCAGGTTATAACCGAAGGGAGTCAACATGTCTCATTTTCCCGGATTTTTACAAAAATACGGAACCGCTCTCTTTCTGGCCGCTTTCTGCCTGGAAGCAGCGGTCCCGTTGCGCCTCGACCTATACGATGCCGCGAACAACCATCTGATGTACGCG
>CAZGVZ010000027.1:0-14032 GCA_964529145.1 uncultured Fibrobacteraceae bacterium
CGATACGCGTGATCGACCCCGACATTCCGGTTTTCGTGGCGAGCGGCTACGCGGAGGATCCGGTTATGGCGTCACCGGCAAAATACGGATTCACGGGGAGTATCCGCAAACCGTTTTCCATCTCTGAACTTGCACGGACCCTCAATGAACATCTGAGGACCCGTGAGGAAATTCCATGAAGTCACGGATGATTTCCCGGATTCCCGATGTTCCCGAAAGATTTTTCACGACCGCGTGAGCCCCCGCCGCGGAAAGCTCTCCGGCGGAATTGTTCCCTGTGGTCACGCCTACCGTAAAGGCGCCGTTTTCCCTTCCAGCACCGATATCGCGAACCGAATCGCCGATCACTAGCACATCGCGACCGCCGCAGTACCGCCCGGTAGCTGCGACGCCGCGTTCGATTGCGTGCCTTACGAGAGTGGGACGATCGGCGGAATCGGAACCGAACCCTCCGAAACGGAAATGGATATCCAGCCCTCCCCTGCGCAGTTTCGCGTAGGCGCTCGGTTCGAGATTCCCGGTCTGCAGACCCAGCGCGACTGAGGGATGGCATGCGAGAGACGCACACAGCTCTGCCGCGCCCTCGAGTACCGAGTAATCGCTTTCCGTATCGAGATAGGAGGGGCACAGATCACAATAGCGGGTATTGAGGGCATGCTCCTCTTCCGTGGTAAGTTTCCTGCCGAGAGCAGCCAGTGCGACTTCGCGGTTGATGATGGGATCGGTTTTCCCGTGTTTGTCGATCATGGGAGGGAAGATCCCGAAGAGTTCCCGGAACGCGCACTCATATGCCCTGCCCGCGGCGCCGCCATCATGCAGAAGCGTACTGTCGATATCGAAAAGGATGATCTTCATCGGTACTCCCCGGATGGTTTTTCTATTAGTTGGACAGGGGAACCCTCGCCGGGATTCGTGTCTCGCGCATTCGCTTTCTCCCCCGGATGAAAAAGCGGCCGTAATTGACTGCTGCCCGCCATGCCTCGTCTCCGAAATTGGCCCAGACCAGGGCCGCGACACCGAGATGGCGGCCGAGGAGAAGGTAGGACGAGAACAGTACTACCAGTACCGTTCCCGCCGATTGCGTATAGAGCATCCATCGGGGATCTCCGGTACCCCGGATGGAGTTGCCGATTACGATGTTTACCGCCTTGGGAAAACTGAGAAGCACCACTATCGGAAGCAGCGGAAGCAGACGCGAGACCGTCTCGATATCTGATGTAAATATATGCATGATCTGAAGTGGCCTCGAGACAAACACGGTCCCGACGGTGAGGCAGAGAGCGATCGACCATACCATGCACTCGTTGCCGGTGCGGAAAGCTTCATGATGATCGGTGGCTCCGGTGGCTTTGCCGACGAGCGACATCGCCGCGATGCCGATACCCAGATACAGATTGACGGAGAGATTGAGCAGCGTGTTGAGAATGCCGTACATTCCCGCCCCTAGCTGATCGAATCCGTTGAGCATGCGGACCATGAAAACCTGAGCCGCGGAAAAAAGGAGAAACTCACTCCCTGCCTGCAGTCCGAAAAGGAAAACCTTCGCGTATACTCCCGGTGCGGGGTGGAGTATGCCCGAAAGGGAAAGAGGCAAAATTCCGCTTCTGAGCAGCATGACCAGGAGGGTAACGTTGCTGATGGTGGTGCTTATCACTGTCGCGACCGCAGCTCCGGTCACTCCAAGCCTTGGGAATCCGAACTTCCCGAAAATGAGCAGGTAATCGAGCAGGACGTTTAGTCCTACCCGCAGGAACATGGTGATCATGACCGGATAGGTGGTACCAGCTCCCTGATAGATCGATGCCGAGGTGATGTTGAGTCCGAGTGTGAGATACATGAGTGATAAAACTCTTACGTACCCGCTTCCCATTTCAAGGATGTCGCCCCTTGCTCCCATGGCACCGAGCACTGCGGCACCTGCGAAATACCAGAAGATGAAATAGCCAAATGAAATCAGCTGGTTGTAAAACAGGGAGCTTTCCGCCACCCTGCCGGCCAGCGGCACATCATTCGCACCGAGCGCCTGCGCTATATGGATCGTAGTACCCTGCGAGAGCGCGATGAAAAAGGAAAAGAGCATGAAGAAGGGTACCATCGTCGTATGGATCGCTGAAAGCCCCCTGATGTCATAGTGACCGATAAACGCCGTGTTGATGAAGGTCTGGAGATAGAACGCCATATTCTGGAGCATGATCGGTAGAGCGATCGACAAAATGGCGAGCGAACGTTTTTTCATGGGGTACGGAAGTACCGTTCGATAACTTTTGGAGTTCCTGTATGATGGGTCCGGAAGCGCATCGCACCACTCAGGCGTATTCCAGAGCGGTAAAAATAAATTTTGGCGCGGATCTGTGGTGGAGCCTGCAAATAGGGCTTACCTGTCCGCGGTCTGGATGAACGGCCGCGGCGAGGGTCCGCAGTAGACTTGTCGGGGGCGATAAATTTTGCCCGACTTGTTCTCGAAGGTCTCCTTCCAGTGCGAGATCCATCCCGGCAGACGTCCGATCGCGAACATCACGGTTAGCATGTTGGTGGGAATGCCGATGGCTCTGTAAATGATTCCGGTGTAGAAATCGATATTCGGGTAGAGCCGCCGCTCGAGAAAATAATCATCGGTCAAAGCCCTGGCCTCGAGTTTTTTCGCCAGGTCCAGAAGAGGGTCGGAACTCCCGATGCGCGAGAAAAGCGTGTCGCAAAGAGCCTTGGCGATACGCGCGCGCGGATCGTAGGTCTTGTATACTGAATGACCGAATCCCATCAGTCGGAATCCGCTGTCGCGATTCTTCGCCATATCTACATATTTATCGATGTCGCCTCCGTCATCCCTGATTCTTTCAAGCATTTCGATCACCGACTGATTCGCACCGCCATGAAGAGACCCGGAGAGGGCGCAAATGCCCGCGGAGATTGCCGCATAGAGGTTGCCGCGAGCGCTCGCCACGCTGCGCACCACAAGAGTCGAGCAATTCTGTTCATGATCTGCATGAAGGATAAGCAGCTTGTTGAGCGCTTCGGACACCGCCGGTTTGATATCGTAATGTCGTATTGGCGAGGAAAACATCATGTTGAGAAAATTGTCACAATAAGGCAGTCGCTCCTGGGGATAGACGAACGGTTCACCGAGAGATTTTTTGTAGGAGAAGGCGGCGATCGTCCTGACCTTGGAAATGAGCCGTGCGGCGGTCTCGTCAAAATTCTGGTCGCCTGTCATTATGTGAGGATAAAAACTCGAAAGAGTATTGACCATCGCGGAAAGAATCGACATGGGGTGGGAATTCTGCGGCAGCCCGGTAAAAAAATGCTGCATATCCTCGTGGATCATCGAGTGGTGGTTCAGAAACGAACTGAACTGTTTCTGCTCGAGAGCGCTTGGAAGTTTACCGTGGATGAGAAGATACGCCACTTCGGTGAATTTGCACCTTTCGGCGAGATCTTCGATATCGTACCCGCGATAACGGAGGTCGCCCTTCGCTCCGTCGATGAAGGTGATACCGCTCGCGCACACGGCCGTGTTGTTGAACCCGTTGTCATAGACCAGTCCACCGGTACTCTCCCTGAGCTTTCCGATATCGTAGCCGCACGGCCCCTCGGCGGATTCAATTTTCGAAAGGGATAACGATTTTTCACCTATGATGATGTGTGCATCGTGTGCCATTGCCCACGCTCCTTATCAGGTACATGCGACGCGGAAGATCCGGCGATTCGAGGATATAAAAAAAGCCTGTCAAACCATTCTATCTGGGTTCAACCGGCTCGTCGAATACGAAATCGAAGAGAATACGTACCGGATCAGGAATATATTCGATGGGGCCGGGGTCGGGCAAAGGATTTTAAATTCCCGTAGTGTCTCAGTTCGATAATATTTCCCCACCTCTCTGGGGAGGGTGCGTCGCCCCTGCAAGGGCTCACGAGCAGTTTTAAACGATATCACACTGGGAGGTGGTGGAAACGGATGCCGGGACAGGCCCGTCGGGCCGTCATGTTTATAGCATGCGAATCCGGCGATGCGATTCAGAACCCCATCGGGGCGATATGTTCTGTACCTTCGTCGAAAGGATACATGCATTCAACCCGAACCGCGGCTTTTGACCGTAATGGTGCGGAGCACCGGTTTTTTGATCAGGTGGGGCGCCACCCGAATCCCGCCCAGGGTGGGCAATCAGCTGCCCCCCTGGACCCCGAGCCGCCGCCTCACGAATTTCATTTCGCTGCGTTCGCGGGAATTTTGAAACCTTGATCGGACGAAGCTCCGGGATCCAAAGGGCACCTCAATAGATTCGTTTTATTCAGCACGGCTCTAAAGGCCATCCTAAAATTTGAATTCCCTCTTCAACAAAAATGAAATTTCATATGTCTGTCCGGAAACCATTACCTGCCTCGTAAGAATGATCGTGTGATCCCCTTTGGATTTTTACAAGGGGACCATGGCCCCGGGGCCGTGGGGCAGGGCAGCCACTTCGGGCGCAGGGGCGCCGGATGTCACTATAAAGGAGTGATATGGCAACTTCGCGACGGGACGCCTGGGCAAGCAGGCTGGGAATCATCATGGCGGTTGCGGGATCCGCGATCGGTCTGGGTAATTTTCTCCGGTTTCCCGCAAAAGCCGCATCCAACGGCGGTGGGGCATTCATGATTCCCTATCTCGTGGCGCTGCTCCTGCTCGGTCTTCCGCTCATGTGGGTGGAGTGGACGCTCGGAAGGTATGGAGGCGGCTTCGAACACGGGACCGCACCCGGTATTTTCCACAGTTTGTGGCGCAAGAACCGGTTCATCAAATATTTCGGGGTGATCGGCATTTTCGGGCCTCTCGTTATTTTTATCTACTACGTGTATATCGCATCCTGGACACTCGGATACAGTCTGTTCTCGATCACTGGAAAATTGACAGCCATCACCGATCAGGGGACGATGCGGAGTTTCCTGCGTGCGTATCAGGGTTTGGAAAAAAATAATTTCTTCGTATCGATAGTTCCCGCCTACCTCTGTTTTCTTATCACCTTTTTTCTGAATTTCTGGATCATTTTTCATGGAATCAAGGGTGGTGTCGAACGGATCTGCAGAGTCGCCGTTCCCACGCTGTTCGTATGCGGCCTCATTCTCATGATTCGCGTAGCCACATTGGGTACGCCCAATCAGGCGCAGCCGCAATGGAGTATCGCGAACGGTTTCGGATTTTTGTGGAATCCCGATTTTTCCGCCCTCAGATCGGGCAGGATCTGGATCGAAGCGGCCGGGCAGATCTTCTTCACGTTGAGTGTGGGCATCGGCGTAATCCTGACGTACGCCAGTTATCTCTCGAAAGGCGACGACGTCACGCTTTCGGGCCTGAGCGCGACCAGCATGAACGAATTCGCGGAGGTGATCCTCGGAGGAAGCATCATCATTCCTGCGGCATTCGTCTTTTTCGGCCCTGAGAATATCCGGTCCATCGCCGCGTCCGGAACCTTCGATCTCGGATTCGTGACCATGCCGCTGATAACCAACAGGCTTCCCTTTCCCTCGATTTTCGGCTTCATATGGTTTCTGCTTCTTTTTCTCGCGGGCATCACCTCGACCATTTCGCTCGTGCAGCCTGCGATCGCTTTTCTCGAGGATGAGTTCGATATCGGCCGGAAGAAGGCGGTGGCGATCTTCGGGGCCGTTTCGTTCGTCCTATGCCATTTCCCAGTGTTCCTTATCGGGAGAAGTGTGATTGACGAGCTGGACTTCTGGGGAGGAACCTTTTTTCTCGTCGTGTTCGCGGCCATCGAGGTGATTCTTTTCGCATGGGTTTTCGGTATCGACAACGCCTGGGACGAGATGCACCGGGGCGCGGAGCTTCGGGTGCCGAAAGTGTACAAATTCATCATCAAGTACATCACGCCTCTGTTTCTTCTCGTGATCATATCCGTATGGATGTGGCAGGAATGGCTGGCGATCATCGTGCTTAAGAACATCGCTTCCGCCGACAAGCCTTACGTGATCGGGACGAGAATAGGCCTGGTGGTTCTGCTGGCGGCGATCGCGACAGGCGTAAAGACGGCCTGGTCCCGCCGCTCGAAAGGAGAGAAGTGTGGAGCCTGAAGGATGGTGCTTTCTTGTGGTTTTCTGGGGAGTGATTATCGGACTGGCGACTTTCTGTTTCGCGAGAATTTTTTCGAAGAGGGAAGTGAAGTAGTGTCTGTCCGGAAACCGTCTCCGTCGGCGCGGGGCACGCGAGATTTGTGAATGCAGCCGAAAAGCCGGACACTTAACGTAGAAGGAAGGGCAGTGTGTAACGGCGGTCCCGGGAGCTTAGGGATTCATTACTCATTGTGTGGTTAGTCATCAGTAAACACTGTGGTGTGTCCGTTTTAAAAATACCTCTCCCCCGCTCTTGTTAACTCGCATTGCGCATTGCGCCCCACCCGATTCAGAAAAAGCCGGTGCTCCTATTCTCTCATCAACTCCTCCCGGCCCGCATCACGAATTTTCGCGGAGGGTGCGGACAGAAATTTTTCTGTTCGAGACCGGTGCTCTGACCGGTCGAGTATAACCTTAATCGGAGCCCCCTTTACGCGATCTGCTTCGCGGACAGCGGCATAACGGGATCTCAGCCGCTTGGACGTATCACCGGATCGATATACCCTTCGCGCCTGCAAGCCCGTTCCGCTCGCTGCCGCTGCGCATCTCATCGTAAATTAATCGTCCGATCAAGGTTTCAAAATTCCCCGCAACCGTAGCGAAATACAATTCGTGCAGCGGCGGCTCTGGGTCCAGGGGGGCAGCTGCTGGCCCTCCCTGGGCGGGGTTCGGGTGGCGCGCCCCACCCGATAAATCCTTCAACGGCCTTCAGCCCGGGCTATTATGCCGTGCGCTTTCAGCGCACCAAAGGCCCTTGAAATTCAAACTGAGACACTACTGTCAAAACCCTTCCGGGATTCAACACGAGGGAACCGCCGGCTCTGTCGGCCGGATAAGGAATAAAAAAAGCTTCCTTTCAACTAAATCTCTACACCCCTGCGACAATCATATATTTTTACTGTGTAGCTGGAAATATGCAAATTGGTCGGTTCGAGAAGCCCGGAACATACCTGCAGAATCGTAAACCACCGATGAGTGTGCAATGATGAGAAGCCGGGCCGCTGTATTTGCAGTATCGCCGACAATACCGTACAATAAAAAGTTTGAAACCTTATTGAAAAGGAACCGGGTTATGAAACTCCTTCCGTTTTCCGGCTTGCTGGTTTTTTCCTTTTTCTGCTTATCCCATGCGCAATCGCCCGAGGGCGACCCGGGGGGACAAATCCCGGATTCCGCCTCTTCAGGTGAAGGAGTACGCGCTTTCCATCCGCTTCCGTTCAGGGCCGGAGATGCGCTCGAAATCGTCACCTATCCGGATTCAGGTGGAATTCCCGCCGGGGTGTACTCGATCGACGGAGACGGATTCGCCGATTTTCCGATAATCGGTTATGTAAAGGTGGTCGACTACACGCCGGAGAGCCTGGCGGAGTTGCTCTCCGGGAAATACGTCGATTTCATGAGGTACCCCTATATGAGCATTCGCCCGCTTATCCGCGTTGCGCTCAACGGCGGATTCTACCGGCCCGGCCTCTACTGGATCGATCCCCACGTGACACTCTGGGAAACAGTCCAGACCGCGGGAGGAACCCAGCGCCGCGACGGCTTCGAAAAACTCAGTTGGGAGCGGGACAATGCCGTGGTGAAGGAGAATCTGGTCCCGCTTTTGCAGGATGGAAAGTCGTTGTACCAGATCGGATTCAAAACCGGAGATCAGCTTACGGTGCAGCAGCAGCCGGAGCTGACAAGGTGGCAGGCGTTCAGGGAAAACATATTTCCCATCATGACATTTGTCCTGTCTACAGGAATATCGCTTATCACCCTGTACAACACCCTGGAACTGAACCGCATTTACCGGGACAGATTGTAATAATTCGATGTAGCAAAAACCAGTACCTTCAGAGAGAAAACGAATATGCAACAGACCCCCATTCAGCAACCGACCCTCCGGGAGTTCGATTTCGGATACTACATCACGCACTACGCCAACCTGCTGTGGCGCTGGAAATTGTGGATCGTCATCGTCGCCCCGCTCACGGTCGCTGGATTCATCACTTATCTTTTGCAAACCGGCGCTTCGAAGCCGGAGCTCGAAGCCGCGGTGATGATCGGACTTGAAAGCACCGATACCAAATCCGCGGTGGCTGATCTCGGCGAATCTCCGCAGCTGAGCAGGTTAGCGCTGATCAAGGCCATGGGATTTCAATCGGATGTCGTCGACAAACTCTCCCTGAGGTTTCAGGTGAAACGGTACAGTCTTTACGAAATATTCGACTCCGTTTCCGTTGATTCCACGGCGCCCTCGGCCAGGTTTCACTTCAGGATCGAGGGATCCGAGTTTCGCATCCACCTCTGGAGTAAAGAGCTCGGGGTAAAGGAGAAGCTGGTGGAGACCGGTTCTCTCGCGAGCCTGGGAACATTGATGTTCCCCGGAGTGCAATGTTCCTTTTCTCAACACTTTCTCAAGGATCCGTTTCCCTTCGAATTCTATGTCGTCCGTCAGCGTGACGCGATCGCTTACCTCCAGAAGAATCTGACAGTGTACGATAGTGATCTCCTGAAGTCCCGTGGCCCGGAAAAGGCCAATTTCGTAGGTATCTCCCTGAAGGGACGGGACTACAGGAGAATTACCGTGATCATCAACACCATCGCGGACCAGTTCGTCGCAAAGAGCCTCGGTTTCAAGAAAAGGAAGACGACCGAAGCGATTGCGGTGCTGGCAAAACAGCTCGAGACCGCATCGGAGCAGGTCGCAACCACTCAGGACGCGGTGCGGTCGTTCCGCAGGGAACACCCCAACATCGCCCTTGCATCCGAGCTTCAGAATTCCGTGACCAACATGGCCATGCTCGAGAGCAGCATGTACAATACCCGCGCTTCCGCCGAAGAGGCGCGAAAGATACAGGGGCAACTCTCCGGTGCCTCGGAAGCGGAGCAGAATCTCGTCATCAGCGAAGCGCTGCTTTTTTTGAGCAGGCAGGGGGTGGTGGCGGCTTCAGTGCTTCAGGGCGAGTTCAGTCAGCTCGTAGAGCAGCAGAACACTCTGGGCATCGGGTATTCGAAAACCCACCCTCAGGTGCTCGAAAACCGCAACAAGATCGCTGACGTCCGCAACAGAACCCTCGGACTTATTGGCGAATATGTAAATTCCGCGACTGCCAACACCTCTCAGACCAGGAGCAAGATTCATGAGATTACCTCCAGGATGCAGGGTCTTCCGACTCAGCAGCTCCAGCTGGCGGAGCTTGAGCGCAAGGCGCAGGTAGCCGCTGAGATACACTCGACAGTCCTGGGACGGTACAATCAGGCGAAAATCGCCGATGCCGTCGAAGTTCCCGACGTTTTCATCATGGATTATGCGATAGAACCCGAACCACAGTCGGATATTAAAGCCATGCTCCAGATACTCATCCTCGGGATGGGCATCATTCTGGGTTTTTCGTTCGGACCCCCTGTACTTCTCGACCTTTTCGACAAAACCGCGCGTACCGAAAGTGAAGTGACCAAACTGCTTCCTTTTACCTTTCTGGAAGCCATACCGGTCATCAGCTCTACGGTTGCCACAAAAAAGGGGGGGAAAAAGCAAAAAAAGGATCTCTCGAAAGCCACGATCACCACTGGCCGAACCATCGACCCGAAACTGGTGACCGCGTCGTACACACCGGATTTCACCAACGAGCTTTTCCGTTCCCTAAGGTCGAAAATCATGCTGCGGATGCACGAAATGGAGAAAAAGCATCTGATCGTCACCAGCTTCGGGATGAACGAGGGAAAATCGCTCATTGCCGCCAACCTGGCGATCACCATGGCACAGCAGAAACTCAGGACCGTTCTCATCGATGGCGATATCAGACGCGGGGTGCAGCATAACACCTTCGTGTTGCAGAAGAAACCGGGTCTCGCCGATTTTCTTTTTTCGGAAGATGCGGTCACGCTCGAAGCGGTTACCGCGCTTGTTCAGCCGACCCATGTCCCCAATCTCTCGCTCATCGCCTCAGGCCCAAATGTCCCGAATCCGTCGGAACTGCTCGGTCTTCCACGTCTCGGGAGCATGATTGACCACCTTTCGACGAAGTTCGATATCATTCTTCTCGACACCCCGCCCATTGGTGCCTCGGTGGACGCCGCCGTGGTCGACAAGTTCTTCTCCGGTGCTATCGTCGTGCTCAAGGCGGGATCCACCAACGTGGTCGCGCTCAGGAAAAGGCTCAGGGAGTTCCCGAATCTTCATCAAAAAATTGTCGGCCTTGTGCTGAATCAGTCCCTGCTCGACGCGAGCATGAGGAAATACAAATATTACTCTTATCTCTATTGATAGTTAGCCCTGGGACCTGTCGACCATGCATACCGTCCTGATCGTAGAAGATAACCGCGACCTGCGGGAGAACATGTGCTGGGCGCTCAAACCTTATTACGGCATGGCCGAAGCGGATACCATCGAGAGTTGCATCGATCGGTTCGACAGGCTTCATCCCGATGTCGTATGCCTCGATATGGGACTCGAGAACATACCGGACCGCGGCCTTGAAATCATCGATCGACTGCTGCTCAGGAACCGTTTCGCCAAAATCATCGTGATCACGGCGAATACCGGGACCACTCTCGGCCCGGAAGCGGTCAAACGAGGGGCATTCGATTTTTTCAATAAACCGGTCGACATCGAACATCTCAAGCTCTCCATCGATCGCGCGATCAGGATAGGAGCGCTCGAAGGCGGACTCGATACTGGACGGTCCGGATCAGGAACGCTGGAGACGGACACACCCATCGACATGATCGGCGGCAGCGCGGCCATGACCAGGGTGTTCGAGATCATTCGCAAACTCTCCGGGACCGACGTCAACGTGCTCATAACGGGTGAGAGCGGCACCGGAAAGGAACTCTGCGCCAGAGCGATACATTACCACAGCTCCCGCAAGACCAGCAATTTCGTTCCCATCAACTGCGGCGCCATACCTGAAAGCCTGATCGAATCGGAGCTGTTCGGGTACGTCAAAGGCGCGTTCACAGGCGCAATCTCCGATAAGGTCGGCCTTATCGAATCCGCCGAAGGGGGAACTCTTCTGCTGGATGAAATAGGAGAGATGCCCAAGAACCTGCAGGTCAAGCTGCTCCGGTTTCTCGAGGATCAGAAGGTACAGCGGGTGGGCGACACCGATTGCAGAAAAGTGAACGTGCGTGTGGTCGCGGCCACCAACCGGAAAGATCTGAGTGGCGGCGATTCGAGTCTGAGAAACGATCTCTATTACCGACTCAGCGAGTTTCAGATCGATCTTCCTCCGCTTCGGGAAAGAGGTGAGGATGTCATTCATATCGCCAATCGTATAATGGAAAAAAACCGCGCTAAATTCCACAAAGCCCGCCTGAGGCTGAGCCCTCGCGCTGAAAAGGCGATAAGCTCCTACTCGTGGCCGGGAAATGTGCGTGAACTCGAAAACAAACTCAGCCGGGCCAGCATCACCTGCAGCAACGATTGCATCGAACCGGAGGACCTTCAGCTCTCGTCGAACCAGTCCTTTTTACTCGGTTCGTTCAAGGACGCCCGCGAAGCGTTCGAAAAGGAGTATGTCGAATCGCTCATGACGAGGTGCAAAGGGAATATCTCGGAGGCTTCGAAACAGTCGGGCATCAGCAGGCCGACCCTGTACACGATGATCAGGAAGCTGGGAATCGACGTGTAGAGCAGCGCACCTGCCCTGTTTTGCCCTGAAGAAACACCCTTTATTTACCCCCTCAAGTCCCTTTTCATTTACCGCTTTCGCCTTTTGTTCCCCTCCGGATAAGAACAGTTTTTTGTGAGCATATGGATGCCGACGGGACAAAAACTTGACTAATTGTAATTATCCCCGGAAATTTTTTCAAAATAGAACCGTTGTTCGAGACGATGGAAAGGCATTGGATATAGATGTAAATCATTGTCATGCAAAAGGATACAAAATATAATCCAACTCGTTACATTGAAGGAAGTTCCTCGTGATGCAAAAAAAACTTGATGACTACCCCTTTTTCGCTTATATTATTGCTGCTTATGAAGTAACTTCACCGTCGTCAGCTGCTGCACTATACTGTTGAGCGAATTGGAATCTGGTTTTTTGATGTACGGCAAAGGGATTATTCTTTGATCGTGTATTACTGACCAAAAGAGGGGGGTAAGTTGCGATATGATGTCTTCACCAGAAGGTTTTCCGGAAAAAGGCGACGCTCTCACAGGATATTTCCTGGCAAGGAGGCCGATGTGCGCTCTATAAAAGATGAGTTTGGTTTTTACCGTGAAAAAATATTCGATGACATGCTGCAACGGGAGCGCAAGCGTACCGAAAGAACTCTGAGTCCCTTCACACTCATCATGGTCGAAATACATCATCTCGTAAGGTCAAAGGCGAAAAAGAGCATCCGGAAGCTCGCCGATGTCCTCGAAGAGCTCTTCAGGGAAATCGATATCCGGGGATGGCATCGCCAAAATTCCGTGATCGGCATCATCTGTCCCGATGTCGCGGCCGATAACGTCAAGGCGCTTCAGACCAAGATCGAGCGGGCGCTCGACAAGGCGCTTCCCGCGCTGTTCCGGGAAGAACTTTCCGTCTCCTACATCTGTTTTCCGGAGACCACCGCCACCCGTACCTCGGGTCCCGACCTCTCCGTGTACCCGGAATTCAAACCGAACAGTGCACGTAAAGTGGCGGCCGACGCGGTAAAACGGTGTATGGATATCACCATCGCCTCGGTAATGCTCGCGTGTTCTCTCCCTATTTTCATGATTTTTTCCGTGCTCATCAAATTGAGTTCCCCGGGTCCGGTCTTCTTCAGACAGAAGCGGGTCGGCTTCGGTGGGCGGCAGTTCACGCTCCTGAAATTCAGGTCCATGACGATGAACAACGACGATTCGACCCACAAGCTTTTCATGAAAAATTACATTCATTCCAAAAACATGGAATCGTGCGAGGACACGAGGACTTTCAAGATCGTCAACGACTGCCGTGTCACGTCTGTAGGCAGGATCCTGCGGAAAACAAGTCTCGACGAATTACCTCAGTTGTTAAACGTGCTCAGGGGAGACATGTCGCTGGTCGGGCCCCGTCCTCCCATTCAGTACGAGGTCGATGAATACCACGTATGGCATCGGAGAAGGGTCATGGAAGTGAAGCCCGGGATCACCGGATTCTGGCAGGTACATGGCAGGAGTTCAACCTCCTTCGAGAGCATGGTGCGCATGGACATCTACTATATCAAGTATCGCAATCTACTGCTTGATTTGGTATTACTTCTCAAGACTCCTTTCGCGCTCCTCAAAGGCGCCTACTAGATCCTCGGGGATTATATATTTTTTCCGTGTAAATAGTTTGATCGCAGTCGGAAAAGTGGTATTTTCTTTTCCGACTGTCGGCTCGAACGAAGTGACTATCCCTGAAAGAAAACAGAAGGTCAGGTTTCGTTGTGCATATAAAAAGATGCACGATCGAAAATTGTCAAAACATCGCACTCCCGCTTATGGCTACTCTGTTTTGACATGTTTTCGCATTGATTTTATAATGAGAAAACGAGTCTCGACAGAGTCCCGCTTATCGGCACTGCGCGAACCGGCCAAATAAACGAATATATAGATGCCAATTCAACCTCTTCAGGACGGTTCTTTTGGGATGAGATGTACAGCTGTGTGGAACGGAACGGGCTTTGAGCCGTGGAGAACGTATCTAAATCAGGTAATTGTACGCTCTTATGGTTCAAAACCTGTTTGCCGGCGTTGCGAAGCGGATCACGCGAGAAATCGTCAGGTTGAGGTTTTGATCCTTCTTACACTTTAACATACGGGAGCCGCAATGATAAGAATCGGAGTAATAGGATACGGGTACTGGGGCCCGAACATCATAAGGAATTTCTCTTCAGCTGAAGACGCGAATGTGGTGGCAGTCTGCGACAAGAAGGAGGAAGCACTGAAGAAAGTCGCGAAACTATACCCGGGCATTCGCTGCACGAACGATGCCGATGAGATCGT
>CAZGVZ010000027.1:14100-16150 GCA_964529145.1 uncultured Fibrobacteraceae bacterium
CGACGCGGTCGCGGTGGTCACCCCGGTTTCGAGTCATTATCCCCTCTCGAAAAAGGCGCTCGAAAACGGCAAACACCTCTTTGTCGAAAAGCCTTTCACATGTTCGTCCGATCATGCCAAGGAACTCATCGATATCGCGGAAAGAAAAAAGCTCGTCATTATGGTGGACCACACGTTCCTTTTCACCGGTGCCGTCAAAAAGCTGAAGGATCTCATCGATCAGGATACGCTCGGAACCATCTATTACTACGATTCGACCCGCATCAATCTCGGTCTGTTTCAGCACGACGTCAATGTGGTATGGGATCTCGCTCCCCACGATTTCTCGATCATGCACTATCTCGTTCCGGAGAAACCGCTCGCCCTGGTGGCCTGCGGCCAGTCGCACGTGTACGACAAGGAAAACGTGGCCTACATCACCGTCTATTGCTCCAACAGGATGATCGCTCATTTCAACGTGAACTGGATGTCTCCTGTCAAGGTGCGCAATACCCTGATCGGGGGAGAGAAGAAAATGCTTCTCTGGGATGACGTCGCGGCCGACGAGAAGATAAAGGTGTACGACAAAGGCGTTGATGTCAAGAACTCGGAAGGAATCTACGAACTGCTGGTGAGTTACCGATCAAGCGACATGTGGTCGCCAAAAGTCAATCAGACCGAAGCGCTCAGGCTCGAAAGCAACTACTTCGTAGAGTGCGTTAAATCCGGTGAAAAGCCGTTCAATGACGGCATCGCAGGTCTTCAGGTCGTGCGCATGCTCGAGGCATGCGATGAGTCACTCAAAAACAAGAGCAGGATGGTGCACCTATGAACGAAAAAGATTTCAACTGCATCGCCCCGGACGTCAGCCTCGGCGACAACGTCAAATTGTCGAAATTCATCAATCTGTACGGCTGTTCCATCGGTGACAATACCAAAATCGGCGCGTTCGTCGAAATTCAGAAAAACGCGTCTGTTGGAAGGAACTGCAAAGTGTCGAGCCACACCTTCGTTTGCGAAGGGGTCACCATCGAGGATGACGTGTTCATCGGCCACGGCGTCACGTTCATCAACGACAAGGTCCCACGGTCCACCGCCGGAGGAAAGCTGCAGACCGAGGCTGACTGGGAGGTGGTCCCCACCCGAATCGCGAAGGGTGCGTCGATCGGATCCGGAACGACCATCATGTGCGGTATCACCGTGGGCGAAAACGCCCTGGTGGGCGCAGGAAGCATGGTGCTCAGGAGTGTGGAACCCAATACGATCGTCGCGGGGAACCCGGCCAGGTTGATCAGGAAATTGTGACATGGGTTCCCCGTAGAGACGCCATTTTATGGCGTCTCTGATCATGTGACCCCCACAAAGGAATCGGTTGCCGGGGAAGAGGGTGGAAATGAATACCGGCACAGGCCTGTAGGGCTGTGATGTCTGCAGCACACGATTAGGCGTCGGTTTTTGTGCTGTCAATTATGAAAACCTGTTGATATATCTGTATATCGGTCATTTTTAAAAATTCCCGGTAATCCATTAATCCGTTCAATCCCGATTCGTACCTGTTCCCTCCAATTCCCTGCATTCTATACAAGTGGCAATAAGCCGTCGACAAAAAACGACTAACTGTTCGTTTTGCAGATTCCGGGAAAAAGTATTATTAATACACATTATTGATCTCCGGACATCTACGAGGACATCTTTCAGCTCAAAACTCGGACAGCACCGTTTTCGTTATACCTCTTCGTGTCCTTCGTGTTCTTCGTAGTATATCCACCGGCAAGCGCATTCTGGTAACTGCGCTTCGGCATGGGCGAGTTGGAACAATCGAATCTCCTTACCGGTCTTGAGAAGGATCGAAGCATTGCTTCGAGGTCCCTTTGATATCCTTATTATTTGTTATTGGAAATTAATTCAGAATGTATTGCCGAGTGGAAGTCGTCGAGTCCCAATTGTTAATCAACAATTTGAACCGTCCATATTCAAAAAGGACGCTATGGGGGAAAGGTGTATCCGGCCAATACTTTGGAAGAAAATCAATTACCTGCCTCGGTAAGAGAGGTCAATGTGATCCCTATGG
>CAZGVZ010000028.1:0-1093 GCA_964529145.1 uncultured Fibrobacteraceae bacterium
GCCGGTCATCAATCGGTCTTCCTCCTTTTCCGGCGTCCGATCAGCATCGCCAGTGCCGTGAGTGGCCAGAGCAGTCCGGCGGCGACCGAAAACCCCGTGCCTCCGGTCATCAGTAGATCCGGCTTATCCTCGAAAGGATTGTCGTTCACCATATAGGTCCAGGTAGCCGAGGGATCGAGTCGCCCGGCGGGAGACATGAGTTTCGCGAGTTCGTCCGCTGAGGCGGTTCTCAGGCGTTCTGCCGCCTCGAATTCAGCGTCGGATATCACCGGGGAGAATCGCTCGATGGCGCAGCGGTTGAATTCGCACAGCGGGTCCTGCCTGCCGAACGCCCGCAGGTGAATTCCATCTCGCAAACCGGTCATGTCTGCGATGTGGAGCGACCATGAGCGATCGAGCGCCTCGAGTAGCAAAACACGACAGATCCGGGAGGCGGTCCGCCTACCGTGAAGACTTTCCAGAAGGGCGACTGTGCCGGGTTCCGAGCGGAGGAACGGTTCGGGAATTTCCGGTGAGGAGAGTAACGCATTCCGGTATTCGGCGATTATTCCCCTCTGCTGCTCGACAAGCGCCGCGTATTTCGCCAGGTTGAACTTGATGTCGCCGTTCTGGCCCTCGATTATTCTCTGCAACCGGTTGACTTCACCGCTGACGAGCCGGTTCTCCACGCAGCCGTCCTTTCCGGCGACGATGCATCGCCCGGGAATGAGCTCCTGGAGGCGGTACTTGACAAAAAGATCGTCTTCGAGACTGATGAAAAAACGGGAAGCTCCCGGATCCCCCTGTCTCCCGGAGCGGCCCCTGAGCTGATTGTCGATGCGGCGGCTTTCGAAACGGTTGGTGCCTATGACATAGAGCCCTCCTAGGGAGACCACCGCTTCGCGATCGTGTTCGTCCGAACCACCGAGCCTGATATCGGTCCCCCGTCCGGCCATGTTGGTCGATATGGTGACCGCTCCGACCGCGCCGGCTTCCGCGATGACGGCTGCCTCGCAAACGTTGTCTTTCGCATTGAGTACGCGGCAGTCGATACTCCGGTTGCGGAGGAGTTCCGCGAGCTCTTCGGAATCCCGCACGGTTCGTGTGCCTACGA
>CAZGVZ010000028.1:1114-15856 GCA_964529145.1 uncultured Fibrobacteraceae bacterium
GTATCGGGCGGCCGCTGGAGTGAACCGCGGCGATTTCCCCGACTACCGCGTCGTTCTTCTCCTGACGCGTACGATAAATCCGGTCGGGGAAATCGGTGCGGATGCAAAGTCGATGAGGAGGGATGACCACGGTATCCAGACCGTACCAGTCGTGCAACTCCTCTTCAGCGCATTCCGCGGTGGCTGTCATCCCGGCGATCTTGGTGTACCGGGCGATGAAATGATGCATGGTGATAGAACAGAGCACCGCGCCTCGCGGTTGAACCGGGCAGCGCTCCTTCGCCTCGACCGCCGAGTGCAGGCCGTCGGGCCAGCGCCTGCGTTCTGCGACTCTGCCGGTCAGCTCGTCCACGAGCTCGACCCGGCCGTTCCGTACAAGGTAGTCGACATTCCTGTGCAGCAGGTGTTCGGCATGGAGGGCATGATACAGGCAACAGAGATTCCCGTTTTCTGATGAAAAGAGGTTGCCGCATCCGAGCTGACGCTCGGCGAAATCGATCCCCTCGTCGGTAAGAATGATGTTTCTGGCGTACGCGTCAAAAGTGAAATGCCGGTCGCGCATCATGAGACCGGCGATCCGCGCGTAAAGCTCCAGATGATCGTCGGCTCCTTCGGTCGAGGTCGCAATGACCATCGGAATGCGCGCCTCGTCGATGAGAATGGAATCCGCTTCGTCGATGATAGCGTAGTGCGGGTCGCGCTGGACCGCTGGCGCGAGGAGATGACGGGTGCTGTCGCGAAGAAAATCGAAACCCGCTTCCTTCGCCGTTCCGTATGTGACATCCATCCGGTATGCGCCGCGTCGCCTGGCTTCACTCATTCCCCCCTGAATGAATCCTACCGACAGGCCAAGAAACTCATACGCCGGCCTCATCCATTCCGCGTCGCGCCGGGCAAGGTAATCGTTGAAGGTAAGGACGTGTACGCCTTTTCCGTCGAGTGCATTGAGAAACGCGGAAAAGACCGCGGCGATCGTCTTTCCCTCGCCGGTCTGCATCTGGCCGCACCTGCCCTGGTGCAGGACGACGCCGCAGACAAGCTGCTCGTCGAACGGATCGCACTCCAGCGTGCGTAGCACCGCTTCGGCGACAAGAGCGAAAGAAGGAACCAGCAGGGTGCCGGCATCGACTCCCGAGGCGGCCTCTTTACGCAGGCAACGGGCTTTCTCCGTGAGTTCTTGCCGGGTACAGCAGGCTGTTCGCCGCTTTTCCTCCCGGATCGCGCTCACAGTCTCCCGGTATGCACCGGTTTCCCAGACTAGACGTGAACCGTTCCAGCGGCGGATATGGCGCCGCATATTCGTCATATTAAACATGCAATACTCCCTTGAGTAATTATCAATGGTTTTTCCGGGCTGCAGTGCGGCCCGGCGCGTTCGAGTCTTCTTGATTGACCTATGTCATCCTTCGGGACGCATGGTCGGAGAACTGTTACTAGGAAAGAAACCGGTGGGGATCGTCGTCCGGGGAAATGGAGAGTGAACGATACAGGGAGAAAAATAGCCTGCGCGGCAAATTCGTGAGTGAAGAGACGGTACTGAGACGCATGCGCACCTTGACCCGTTCAGCGAAATCCCGCCGGAGCAGGTCCAGAAGGGCGACGTCCGGCCAAAGTTCCGTTCGACGGTGTTCGGAAACCGCGATGCGGCACGGCGGCACCTTCTTGACGTTATGTCTTACGAAACCATTCCGGGAGAACGACGGTACGACCAGTTCGCATACCGGACGTGAAGCGGAAGGAGTGAAACGCGGGACATGATGGTACCGTCCCACGTGAAAGAAACAGAAAAACAGTATCAGCAGCGACACTGCCGCGTTAACGTTCCGGGAAGCCGGAAATGGGGGTCTGTTTAGCTTCATACGGGTAAATATACCATATTTCCCGCAGGAGGGCAGGTCCCCCGCACAATCGCGGGGGGAATCAAAAATCTTTAATTATGGAGATCTTCAAAGCGTACACATTCCAGTCTGTTGCTGCTGTTGATATACATGGCGTAAAGTACACCGAAGATCTTTGTCAAAGACACGCTGGTGGTCGCGAATCTATTCACCACTTCGAAATTTCTGTAGAGTTTCTGGTCGTCGGTCACGACAATGAAATTTCCATCACACACTGCGGCATCCACCAGATTACAATTCAGATCGGGAATTTCCATCCCATGGGCGTCCGGATCCCACAGGGTCATGTAATTGCTTGTGACGATACCGATTGCAGTGTACCCGTAATAGGGATCTGCTGAGACACATTTAGGGCTTCCACCCCAAACCTGGTGCTGATACCAGCCTGTCGAACCTCCTTCCACCGAACTTCCGCTCCCTGAATAGGCGGCTCGCTCGACGGTGTAATTTCCCGCATTGTCCCTGAATCTCACCCAGATCTGCTCCTGCCCGTCGTAGGGACCCACACCGATGTCGCGTGCGACTTTGTTGGCTGGAAGAGTGGTGATTCTCTGGTTTGAGTACGTACCGTTCGGGTTCCGGGTCACCCACCAGATTTGACCGGCTGCATTCACATGGTAGCATTTTCCGCTATTGGACACGGCACATTTCTGTCCCCAGTACGAGGTCAATACCACCCACCGTTGGGTGCTCGAGCTGTACCTGGCCAGGTAGTAGTCGGATCCTCTGGCCTGTCTGGTTACAGCCCAGAGCTGCCCACCAGCCCATCCCATATCCCTGATCGAAAGGTCGGATATGGCCGCAGTGGTGACAGGCCCGCCGCCGGAATCGACAGACACGGGCTGCATGGTACGTGAACAACTTGCGACAAGAACGACGGAAACGCATGAGACGAAGAACTTCAGCGGACTTCTTACCTTCATACCATCTCCTGACTGTTAATGTGTGTTGGGTTTGTCATTGCCGGCGCACTACCTGACCGCAGCACATCTTTTCCAGAACCTGAATGTCCGGAACGCTTTGCCGGAGTTTCCGATTCTTCAGTGGCCACTGAAACGATTTCTTTTTCCCGGTTCTGCATTGGATTGACTGAACGTCGAATGACACCAGCATCTTTTCATACGAGATTACATGTACTTTCAGGCAAGGAAACCTGAACAGTAAGGAATATAGATCTGACGATGTCTAAAAGGCAATGATTCTATCGTAGATGAATTATATTCCGTCTATCGATCCGGAGCCCCTCTTTCATGTTGCGGGATTCAGGGCGTAATCACTTCGCTGCGGTCAGGCTTGAAATCATTATCCGGTGTGGAATGGAACTGTTCGGAGCACGTGGCTCCAGGATAAGCTGTATCGTTGCCCGTATGGACCGACTGATTACTTACCAGTGTGATAAAGCACCCGTTAATAAACTATCCCAGGGGTTTAATACGAGGAAACCGCATCGCAGGGTTTCGGCAGCGCACCCTTCGTTAGCATTGCAGTTTTATTACGCGACAATGCCGTTCTCTCATAAAATTGGGTGTTGATCTGCCGGTCGAGTTGACGGGCAGTCCATCCGCCGCGAAGCGCCTCGATTTCATAAAATCTGCGTGCATGATTATTGCGTAACCGAAGCAGGCGGGCATAATGCGTCCAGGGCAGCGGAAACGCCTCGACCAGGGTTCGAAGCGTATGCGAAAGGCCAATCGGCGATTGGCTTTTCAACGCGCCCGCGTCTGCAAGGCTCTCCGGCCGCGACGGCTTGAATTGGCCAATCGCTGATTGGCTTTTCTGCGGATCTTGATAATTAAGATAAAACTGCCGGATCATTTTAAGCTGCGATAAGCCGAATCCACGACCGAACCGGGCGGAAAGGTCGCGGGCAAGCGAAACGATCAGCTCTTCTCCATAAGCAGCCCTGCTGCTCCCGCCCTGTTCATGCACAACGATGCGCCGTCCGACTTCCCAGTAGGTCGCGGTCATGATCGAATTGACATGACGCGCCGCTGTAGAACGGGCGGATTCGAGAAGCTCTGAAAGTTCCGAAAGAATTTTTCCGTATCCGGCCGTGCGGGAAACAGCAGTCTTTTTCTTGGGAACTGTTTTCTCGATGGTTTTCTTCTTCATTTCCCCCCCCCCTGTTCTTGAATTCCAGTGTCAAATGCACATCATTCCATCGGTTCCCGACGAATTCTTTTCCGTCCGATGGATCGGTACCCGGCTCTTCATCGCACCAGAACCAGGGGAATTCACTTTTATCGCGTTTCGGTTCCTTACCACGGTCTTTTTCCCATTTGATGTTGGGTTTGGTACGCAACAGGCCAGCTCCCTTTTTCCCTACATCGTTTGCCTGCATGAACGGACGAATGTTGAGACGCACACCGTCATTGATGTCGGGTTGCCAGCCGAGAGGCTGCTGTGCAATTGGCTTCCAGCGTACGAAAATGTCATACGGAGGCTCACCTTTAAGAATACTTTCCAGCTCCGCCTGTAATGTTTTCGCCGCACCAAGCCGTTCCGCAGCACCGGGTTTATCGGCCTTTACATCGTCATCCTGTTTTCGTATCCAGTCGCCCAGGTAGCTGTAAGTTATCTTCTGCAGCGTGGCATGATCGAGCTTGTGATAATTGACAAGAATATGGAACCCGTCCCTGCGGCCGTCCCATAAGTGCCAGATAAAGGGGCGGTGATGGAAAAAAGCACAATGCTGTTCGAAGAAATCGTCCCGCAGCCACTCTTCGAGGGTTGTTTTATCGGAACCGGTTGCGGCTATGAGCGTCCGCTCTTCGAAAGCGCCGCCGTAGGCATCGCCCAGTAGGGCACGTAGCCGGGCGGCTGCAGGCTGCTCGCGGCTGATGCCGGAGAGGGGAACGATGCCGTCTGAGTCGGCATGGTGAAGCAAAGTTTCAGATTTTTTTATCCATTCCCGTTGTTCCCGGGCTAGTTCCATCTTTTCGTCAAGCTCCGCAGGCCACCGGTAACCGAGAAGACGGGCAACGGCGACCTGGAGAACCGTGGCGTCAGTACGGAGTTTTCCATGTGCGAGTTTCTTTGTCGTCTCGTCCCAGACAACGGAACCGCACGGATGACCGTGGAAAATCCACTGCGTCGGGTCGTCGGAAAAGGGGGCCGGGAGGCCGTGGGGGTATTTTTCGGCGGCGATGCGCTGCCAGTGAGGAAGGTCGAAGGGGACTTTGACGAGAGTGTTGCAGGATGCTTTTAAATTGCTATCGATTAGTTTTAACTGTTTACAAAATACCCATCCCCTCATAACATTGTTTACAATTATTTATTTTTTTTGTCTATCTTTTTAGGGGCACTTATTTGAATATTTGATTTATTCTGTATGTTATTCAAACCTTCACTAAGCAAATTTATCAATTTTTTTGCGCCATCGTAATTTGTAGCAATACGGCATTGTTCAGAATTTAAACCGGGGATTCTTGATAAAAACCGAATGATCACGACACCATCAGTTCTAATCGTTAAACTGAACATATCACTGAAGAGGGTAGGCAAATTGGGATTGGATGGGCAGCTATCGTCCCCGGGAATAGGAATCGTATCTTTTATTTCGAACTCTTTCATTGGTGGAATCTTTTTTTCTGCCATTTTCAATCTCCTAATCAAATGTATAAAAAGTTTTCATTTTCGCTTCTGATGTAGAGGCACATAGAATTTTACCTTTAAACGATGTTGAGGCATCTGCTGAAATGCAACGTTGTGTTTCATCAGCATTAAGTTTCAGCTTTATTTTTAAACAAGATAGCATTTTAGCCGCCGTTCTAAATGTTATATTTTCTTCGGCGTTTAGAATCCTACTTAATTGGCTGGCCTTCATTCCAATCATGTCTGCAAGTGTTTTTTGATTTATATTAGTAATTGCCATTTGTTTTGTAATAATATCAATAAAGTCAAATTTAATATCCATTTCAATCTGCAATGGGGTTTTATCCATTTTGGCTAAAACATTATTTGCATAAGCGTTAAATTTACCCATAACAAATCACCCCCTTATTTTCCAATCACATAAATTTCGTACTTTTACGACCTGTTTTATTATATTTTTTTTGGTCTTTATTTAATTTTTGCCTTGGCTTCTTGAAACAATTAATCGCAATAAAATTGGAATTATGAAAGAACCCAATTATCCGGCCATTCCTTGGAAGCCTAATTCGAAATACTTGTTCACCTTCATGCCTTATATTAATCTCATCTCTTTCAAGGCCACGTTCAACTAACTTTTGAAGTTTGTAAATAGCCTCGTTTTCAATACTCTCTTTTGTTCTGTTTTCATAAGATTTTAAAAACTCAAAAACCTTATCACAAACAAAAATGCTAACTCGACCTTGTATTAATAATTCGACTTCTATCATATAAAAATTAACTTAAAAGTGAATTTTTATCAAGTTTTTTGAGATTTAAATTCATTGAACAAAGATTAATATAAATGATTTCAATATTTTAACAATTAAATTAATAAAAGCACCGGACCTGATTACTCAAGCCCGGTTGCGTGGTCTGGCCTTTCTGATGTCGATTATAATACTTCCAAGGTCTGAATTATAAAATCCATACAACCGAACCATGTTCGGAGTCAACAGCGGGAAAGGCCAGTGTGCTTAAAGTGTGCTTTTTTTGTGCTAAAAATTGTCAAAAGGTGGAAAAAACGGGGAAAAAAGAGAAAAATCGAAGGGAAATAAAAAGGGCAGTTTTTGCCTTATACTGCCCTAATTTCGCCATTTTTAGCCTATTTTGAATGGGGTGGCTGAGGGGATTCGAACCCCCTGCGGACACCGGCGTGAAAACGAGGTAAATCTGCCAAAATGAAAATGCAGTTGAACGTCGTGTACTGCCGATGCGTTTGATACCATTTTCGGGCGAAAGAAGATGAATTGAAGAATATTTCATATAATTGTTTTCGAAGAAGAAGACAATTTCAAACCGACAGGTTTACTGCATAAACAGAACGGTGGTGACACCCCCCCAATACATACTGAGCCTTGATTTACATGATTATGGGATTATCGTGATTACCGCTACCGAAACCATGCCCGTCATGAAACCAGGCGAATCATGGTTCGGACATTTTATAGGACACCCATGATCACGGCCACCATTCCCCCGTGAGTCGTCACCCGACTTGAAAAAAAAGAGGCCGCTTCTCAAGGAAACAGCCCCTCTTGCTTTATTACTTATGGGGTGGCTGAGGGGATTCGAACCCCCAACAACTGGAACCACAATCCAGGACTCTAACCATTGAGCTACAGCCACCGTGAATGTCGAATTATCACGCGCACAGCGCCGCGAGGTTCGTTAAAATACTTTTTTTTGCCTCTTCCGCAAAGGATTTTTTCCTGCGGTCACTTCTGCAGCAGGAGCATTCCCCAGGTCGCGGGAATGTAAAACTGCGCCGAGGCGGGAGTCGCGGCTATGGTCTTTCCCTTTTCATCGGTTACGAACACTCCGAAACCTATGGTCCTGTCCTCGAACGGGATCATCCCGGTGTCGAACCACGGGACCCTGACGAGAAGCCTGTCGCCGGAGGCCTCGTGTGTGATCTCGTTGCGCCAGACCTGTTCTTTGTAATGGAGCGAATCCTTGCTGATCAGGCGTTCGTAGTGTATTCCTTTGACTGTGACAGAATCCGCGAACGAGCACGACACGATACGGTCAGGATAGGAAAGGAAGGCGTTTTTACCGCTTTTACCATCGAAAGCGAAATGTACAGATCCGTTCTCCGTGGCTTTTTTCACAACGATGAAGAGCGCGTCCTTGTTCCACGCCATTCCATAGGAGATCTTTCCGGTCTGCCTGAGGTTTTCCCCGATCTTCGCGGCAGCTTCGGTAAGTGACGCTTTGTCGCCCACTTTTACCGCGGCTACTGTGTCGGCAGGGCCGATGGCGCTCAGGTCGGCTATGCCTATGGGTTCGATGGTCCCCTTCTCGTCAGCCACTGCGGTCGAGTCTTTCTTGGCACCCTTGGGGCTTTTGGTCTCCCAGGATATTCGCAGGAACTCCTCTCCACCCACCAGTTTCTTCCTGATGCTGCCGAACGAGAACTCGCCCGATGGATCGTCGATCGGAAAACTCTTGGTCGAGATTACACTTTTACGGCCGTTTTTCACTGACGAAAGTTTCAGGGTCAGAGTCTTGTTCCTGAGCAGCGCGGTATCCGCCTGCGCCCTGACGACAATCGTATCGTTCCGTAAGGAAACCCACGGGAGCGGCGAATTGAAGGTGATCGCCTGTGAAAAAGCGCTCTGCATGATTCCGGCGAAAATCGTCGCCACAACTGCCGATCGTACCGCCATCTTCTACCCCTTTCTTGCACCTGAATGTATGGATACTTGCACTCGTGATTTCAAACCGGGATATTGTCGTTCCTGAGACGGCATGATATCGGTACCGCCGATTCAGGACACTAAATATACGACGCGCTGCCGGATATGCACAATCACGGAAGATCTCCGGTCATCTGGGCGTATGATATCCTGTGAGCGTCCACAACGTATCCGCGTCGCCTATGATGCGGACCACGCCCGCACTTTCCGTTCTGCTCCAGGCGAACGAGAAAGAGGCGTTTTCGTACCCCTCCGGTATCGTGTAGTAGCTGCAGCGCTGTTCGAGCAAGGAGCCCAAACGGCGTCGATACAGGACCAGTTTCGTCGAATCCGCCTTCCATACGCCATGAAAGATCCGCTTTCTGATGACGTACTCTTTTTTTCCCTTTTGCCTGGCCAGACACTCTGCTGAAATCCGCGCTTCCGCGAACCTGGGGCCCGAAAGGAACCAGGCGTGGTATGCCGCGGCGAACAGTGTCACCCCGGTAACGACGGCTGCAGCGCGCACGATCCGGTTCTTTTTCCGGGCAACGCGCCAGATCAGGTCCGAAAGCGCCAGAAGCACCGCGAACGAAAGTGCCAGGTCGGCAGCTTCTGAGGAAAAGGAGAGCGACTGCAGGTCGAACAGAAAGGCAAGAAAGAGCACGAGGCACACCAGACAGAATCTGGTCCACTGAAATCTCCGTATCCGCGATGTAAAGTATCCCGCCGCGATCAACGCGAGCGGACTCAGCCAGAGCACGATGAAAATTGGTTGCATTGTCATCTTCCGGGAAAAATTGAATTGTCCGTGAAACGAGATCCCGCGGAACACGCGATTATCGGACAGCCCAGCCTGGTTGCGCACAGGGCGCGGAATCCGGCATGCGATAACGTTTTCGTGCGGGCCGGCGCTACTGCGGAAGTGCCATCGACGAAAATGGCCACGAATGCCGGCCGCGCGAATCCATACAGCACGCAGACCTCGATAATGAGCGACAGTGAGTGTTTTAGGCCGCCGGTTGCGATCGTTTTCACGAATTTTTGGTAATCGATCCGCCTCCGGTCGGTGGAGAAGAGCCATGCGATTCCCATGAGCAGGAAGATGCCGGGAAATCTGATGAAGTCATGAATCATTTCACCTGTGCCTCACCTGTCATGTCGTATAAATCTACTATTTCGGAAACATGGTCGGCTTGTTTTCCATCGCGCCCCCCCCTGTTGCGAAATCCCCGGTTTTCAGTTATTCGCTGTGGAACAAAGCGCCGATCGGCCCGGGGCGAAGGCCGCGACCACCAATTATTTTTGACCTTCACCGGATCGTGTTTACATTTAATACAACAGCGTCGGAGTTCTATGTCGCCATTCACCCGGGGACTCAACGAGAGTCAGAAACGGGCAGTCTGTCACAACGAGGGGCCGCTCCTGGTGCTCGCGGGCGCGGGCAGCGGGAAAACCAGGGTGCTCACCATGCGCATCGCGCGTCTGGTGCATGAAAAGCGGTGCGCTCCCGAAGAGATACTCGCGGTCACTTTCACCAACAAGGCGGCTCGCGAGATGAAGGAGCGCGTCGCGGCGCTTACCTCGGAAAAGATCGCCGACAGGATGACCCTGTGCACGTTTCACAGTCTCGGAGTAAGGATTCTCCGTGAGGATGGAGACGCCATCGGTCTCGCGAAATCGTTTTCCATCATCGACGAACACGAGAAGATCTCCACACTCAAGGGCATCATGCGCGCCAACGGCGTGAGAGGTCTTAAAAGCGAGGATCCGATCGAGTTCGCCACCCGGATAAGTCTGGCAAAGAACGGCTCTCTCGACGCGCAGGAATTCAAAAAAGGAAATCCGGAAGAAGGAAAAGTCGCGCGCGTTTTCTCCTCCTACAGTTCCGTCATGCTCAAGCGCAATACCGTGGATTTCGACGATCTTCTGCTTTTGCCGCTCAAGATCTTTTCGGGCCATCCGGGGATCCTGGAAAAATACCGGCAGCGGTTCGCCTTCATTTCGATCGACGAATTCCAGGATACCAACAGTGTACAGATGAAACTCGCAGCCCTTCTGACGCACCCCAGGAACAACCTGATGGTGGTCGGCGACGACGACCAGGGGATATACTCCTGGCGGGGCGCGGACATCAACAACATCATAGGATTCCCCTCCTCGTTCAAAGAATGCACCACCGTCATTCTCGACAAGAACTATCGGTCGACCCGCCAGATCCTGGAAGGCGCCCACGCGGTGGTGTCACGCAACCGGGTACGGAAAATCAAACATATCGACGCGGTCGCAGGAACCGGTGATCCCATCATGCATTACAAGGCGGACGACGAGACCGATGAGGCGGAGTGGATCGCCGAGGTTATCGACAGCCATCACAAAGGCAACAGCTTCGCTTATGGTGACCATGCTATCCTGCTTCGGACCAACGCCATGATGCGACGCTTCGAGGAGGAGTTGCGCAGACGTAAGGTTCCATACAAGGTGAGCGGCGCGATGAGCTTTTTCGACCGCAAGGAGATCAAGGACGTAGTGGCGTATCTCCGGTTCTTCGCGAATCCGCACGATGAGCTGAGCATGATGAGGGTGCTCAAGGTGCCTTCCAAAGGTATCGCGCCCTCGACCCTCGAGCGTCTCGACGATCTGGCGGCACTGCGAAAGATCAGTATGTGGGACGCGATGGAAAAGCACATGGATGTGGATACGATCAGCCCGGACCAGCACGGCAGAATCGCGCTGTTCCTCGAACTTCATTCCAGGTTTCACTGTATGTTCGAAACCGGAAAGATCTCCGCTGCCACCCGCACGCTGCTAAGTGAAACAGGGTATATGGACCATCTTTCCCGCGCGACCAGGGAAGATGACAACCCGGAACGGCGAAAGGAAAATGTCGAGGAGATCATTCACGGGATGGAAACCTATGAACATCGCCACCGCCGCTCGAAGCCGTCGCTGAGCGGGTACCTTCAGGAGATCGCGCTCATGGCGAGCGATGAAGATGAAGGGGACGAAAAGGGGAAAAACCGTTTCACGACGCTCATGACTCTTCATAAATCGAAAGGGCTCGAATTCCCGGTGGTGTTTCTCGCGGGACTCGACAGGGATTACATGCCGTCTCCACGCGCTGTGGAGGAGGGCAACATAGACGAGGAGAGGCGGCTTTTCTATGTCGGCATGACCAGGGCGCAGAAACGGCTCTACCTCACCTATCCCGGAACCAAGGTGTTCCGGGGAAAAGTGAGGGAAGTGATCCCCTGCACGTTCCTTCATGAAATTCCCGAAGAGTTCCTGGACGGGAAGATCGGTGAAAGGGAGGACGAAGAGAAGCAGGCGTATTTCGATGATTTTTTCAAGGAGATGAAACTCAAGTTCGGCCCTCCCCCTGCCCGTGAAGAGGAGCACTGAGAACCACGGCTCACGGATCTCTTGCCGCACCGGTAGGCAAATAAATACCACCGCCTATCCCGGGCACGCCATGGCGTGCCCGGGAAGCCCGCGGAAAACAAGAAGAGCGCGTTTCATTCCAAGTGCCGTATTATTCCACGGCAGAGCCGGTGGTTTCCCGGTATTGAATCCCGGAGGTTTTTTTACCGATGCCTTGCCGCAGTATGTAATGAATTCTACTACGGGGAAAATTAGTTGCGCTGGGATGGCCGGAACAGTATATTACACCTTTATTACCCTGTTTCGTTCCGAAACAGGACGAATCACCTTTCAAGAAAAGAAAGTGGGTGAGAATAGATGAATGGGATTTATGTTCGTGAGGACGAACCCTTCGAAAAGGCGATACGCCGATTCACAAAAACATGCGAACGTGCCGGTATATTGTCCGATGTGAAAAAATACCGCCACTTCGAGAAGCCGAGCGAAGAGAAAAAAAGGCGCCTCAACTCCTCCAAACGCAAGCGCATCCGCGAAGAAAAGCGGATGTATTACCGCGACCGATAACAGAGCCGAACGATACGCGGCTACCGCCTCCGATTGGCGGTAGCTTTTTTTTCGCCCCCTATCGTTTCGAGAGCCTTGAATCCGATCACCGCGCAGCATGCGGCCACATTTAGCGAATTCTTGAACCCGTAAAGGGGAATTTCCACCATCCTGTCGCATTTTTCAAGCACGTCCCTCCCTATGCCGAGTGCCTCGTTCCCGAATACTATCCCCAGTTTTTCCGGATAGGTCACGGCGCGGTAATCGCACGAACCAGACGTGGTTTCTGCAGCCCAGACCTCGACTCCGTTCCGGTGCAGGTGATCGACCGCTTCGCCGGCGGTTTCGAAACGCTTCCAGGGTACGTACTCCATGGTTCCCATCGAGGTCTTCGCGAGTTTGACGTGCGGCGGAAAAGCGGTATACCCGCAGAGAAACAGTCCGCTTACCCGCATGCCGTCGCACAACCGGAAGATCGCTCCGACGTTAAACGCGCTCCGGAGATTGTCGAGTACGATATAGAGGGGATTTTTCGGCAGGTCCCCATATTCCCCGACCGTCATCTCGGCGTCGAAGGAGCGCACCTGGAGCCAGGTTTCCATATCCCCGGTCTTGAGTTTCCCCCTCCCGCTCACGCGCCTTCTCTCCCGCGCAGCCTCTCGGCGATCGCGAGCAGCACGGCACCCGCGATGAAGAGAAGGGAAACCGACGACATCCCTATCCGTGAAGCGGTCGCCGGGGCGGCTCCCGTATTCCTTACCAACAGCACCACTCCTCCGACCATCGCCGGTCCGATGATGACCGCGAACCGGTTTACGATGTTGAAGAATCCGAAGTATTCCGCGGAGGCATCGGGGGGAACCGCCTTCCCGAAATAGGATCTGCTGAGCGCCTGTATTCCACCCTGGGCGACACCGGTCAGGGCAGCGAGCACAATGTAGTGCAATCCGGTGCGCAGCAGCAGGGTTCCGGCTCCGCATACCAGGATATAGATGCAGATACCCGCGATGATCATCCTGACCGCGCCGAACCTTTTAGCGAGCGCTCCGAACAATAGCGAGCTCGGAAATCCCACGAACTGGACGACGAGCAGCGCGATCATCAGCGAGGCTGCCCTGAGCCCGATGGCCATTCCGAAATCAACGGCCATGAACACGAAAGTGTGCACTCCGTCGATATAGAGCCAGTAGGCGATCAGGAACAGGAGCAGGCCGGGCTTGCCCGCGATCAGCCCTGCGGTGGCCGAGATCCTCTTCAGCGCCTTCCCGAGCAGACCGGACAGCATCCCGCCCGGCGACCTCACTCCCCTCTCCCTGACAAAAAGGAAAAGGGGAACCGAGAAGGCGATCCACCAGAGCGCCGCGATCAGGAAGGAGACGCGGATCGCCTCCGCCTGTCCGCTCAGGCCGAACAGGGCCGGCCTGTTGACCATGAGTACGTTTACCAAAAAGAGAAGGCCGCAGCCGAGGTACCCGACCCCGTATCCGACCGAAGAGACCCAGTCCATCCGCTCCCTTTCGGTCACATCAACCAGGAGCGCGTCATAAAAGATATTGGCGCAGTTGAAACCAACCGAGGCGATGAGAAAGGCGCTCAATGCCCCTATCCACTCTCCCCGGGGCATGAAGAACAGCACCAGTGTCGAGGTCGCGCCGAACGCAAGGAAAACAAGCAGCATTCTCTTCTTGGCATTGCCGAGATCCGCGACCGCGCCCAGGAGGGGCGAAAGCGCCGCTGCGGCGAACCCAGCGACCGCGTTTCCGAGGCCGAGCCGCGCGGTACTGACCGTCGGGTCCACGCCGTCGCACCAGAACGTCTTGAAGAAAACCGGAAAAAAGCCGGCAACCACGGTTAAAATGAACGCGCTGTTTGCCCAGTCGTAGAACCACCACGAGACAACCGCTTTTTTGTTGCGGTTCATGTTCAGGTCTTTTTCTCTTTCTTCTCCGCGGCGGGAAACAGCACGTTGTTCAGAATGAGACGATATCCCGGCGAGTTTTTGTGGAGTTCGAGCATGGTGGGCGAATCACCGACAGCATGGGAGTAATCCTCGGGATCGTGCCCGCCCAGATAGGCGAACTGTCCCTTTCCCACCACTCCATGGATATAGTTGACCATGTTGGTGCCCGGTACGTCCCCGAGAACCACGACGCTTTTTTTGATGACGGAGCGATTGAAAGACGTGAGCAGCCCGTGGTACCCCCTGATCGTGGAGACGTGATTCTGCACCAGCATCGTGGGTACGGGATCGAGCTTGGCGCTGAATTCGAACAGCGTGAAATCCCGCGCTTCAATGCGCATGGGGGTATTCACCAGGTTGACGTCGATATTACCGAAGAAGGAGGCCATGGCATCGGTTTCAATCGTAAAGTTCTCGAATGCCAGGCAGTTGCCGAAATCGAGTTTGGACAGGTACGAGGGATCGATTCCATCGCCGTCGTACACCTCCCCGGCGATATCGGTTCCGAGCGCCGCGAGAGCGATTTCGAGCGTGTTGGTGGCGCTGCACATGGCGAATAGAAATCCTCCGCCCTCGATGTACTTCCGTATGGCGAGCGCGACCGCTTTCTTGCAGTCGCTCACTTTCCTGAATCCGAGGCTTTGCGCGAGCT
>CAZGVZ010000029.1:0-792 GCA_964529145.1 uncultured Fibrobacteraceae bacterium
ATGGCAATGACACCGCCCGCGAAAAGACAGCCGGGCCTCCTGCGCCCGAAGTTGCCGTCCTGCCCCACGGCCAAAGGCCGCGGTCCTTACATACAGGGAAATACCCTGTCGTTAAAACGGCAGATCGTCTTCAGCGATGGGAGCATGTTCCGGAGCGGCAGGGCGCATATCGAAGTCAGGCATGCCATTCTCCTGCACAGTGTCCACCTCCGTCGACTGCCCCGCCGAGGAACCAAGAAAATGGACCTGATTCGCCACGATTTCCGTCTTGTAACGTTTGTTCCCGTCTTTGTCATCCCAGGAGCGCGTGGTGATTCGCCCTTCGATATATGCGCTACGCCCTTTTTTCAGGTATTGATTGACCAGTTCGCCGAGCTTGCCCCAGGCGACGACGTTGTGCCATTCGGTACGGTCCTGTCGTTGACCATTACGATCAGTCCACCGCTCGGTGGTGGCGAGTGAAAACGTCGCAACCGGTTGTCCGCTCGGAGTGTAGCGTAGTTCAGGGTCCTTACCGAGATTGCCGATCAGTATCACCTTGTTCACACCTATCATGAAACCCTCCATATAAATAAGTCGACCACTCACTGCCGCACCCTACGCTTTCGGCTTCGACAATCCTTCATAACGGCAGTCACTTCAAAGAAAAATGATCTAACTCCGGAAAAAAGGCAAGGAAAACCGGGGAGCCCGGGTAGAGGTGCCCATAAGAAACTCGTCCTGCAGAGAGGAGCCTTTTTCTCCGTCCGGGAATACCCGATGAAAAAGGGTGTCACTGTCTCAGTGCCACAT
>CAZGVZ010000029.1:802-10116 GCA_964529145.1 uncultured Fibrobacteraceae bacterium
TATCGGACAGTGCCTGAAACATGTACTCAGGAAATGCCGTATACCAGCAGGACGGCAAGACTCACCACACCGATGATCCCAAGTAAAACCGGCAGGATGTATCTCTTTTTCCTCGTTTCCAGATTCTTGTGTGGGTCGAGTGGAATCCATATTTGAAGCCGGAGTACATTTCCCGATATGATCCATGATTCGTAATGCCAGCCCTCCTCCATTGCCAGGCTGATCTGGGAACCGATTCCGTTCAGGGCCGGCGTTTTTTCGTTGTTTTTAACGACAAGATCACTGAGAATGGAGGTCCCTCTTATTTCAATATCCGAATGATCGATATGAACGCCGAAAAATTCTATCACCAGACGCTGCTCTTCACGATTATAAAAAATCCAGTACTCCTGGGGACAATGGTCGAAAACAAAGTCCACACTCAATTTGTAAGTTTTGTCTTCAATCACGGGAGCATTGATGGCCGGCACCGATTTAAGAATAATCCTGTCGAGGGCATGGGTGTTCCCCCACAGCCATTGTAGAATCGTTCCGCACAACAATAGCGTAAAACGCCCTGATCGCAGCACAACAGATGAAACAGGTTCAGTGCAGGGATTTTTCCGTCCAGATCTTCGCACATACCCCCCAAGCTCCCTTCGGAGCATCATTTCGGACGTGCAACGCCAGGCAATACCTGAGGTGAGCGCTAATTTCGAGAGAGGGAAGATGTCGAGTGAGGATGGAACCAAAAAGCGCAGACATACCCGGGGAGGCATGTCGGGCATTTTTGCAATGGTATTTTTCGCTGACAGCTTCCGTCACCATCGAAGGGGAATCGCTCAACTAAGGTAAAAATAATTCGGCTCTTCGAGGGAATCACGGTATTCACATCCAGTATAACATTATATTTCTTTTCATCCAATTATCCAAGAGCACTACAGGTAAGTGAGGGGCATAAACCGATGAAATACACCAAGGAGCTGGCTATGGCTATCGATCTGGCCGAACAGGCCGGAGTCATCCAGCAGAAATATCAGGCTACGCAGCTTTCTCCCGAGTACAAGGCCGACCACTCCCCTGTAACCATCGTGGACAGGAGATGCGAGGAACGGATACGCTCCGGCCTTCTGAACGCATTTCCCCGGGATGGGTTCATCGGTGAAGAAAGCGGTACGATAGAGGGTACATCGGGGCGCCGCTGGATCGTCGATCCTCTCGACGGAACACGTCCCTTCATCAGGGGAATACCTACATACAGTACTTTAATCGGGCTCGAAGATCATGGTATCCCTGTAGTCGGCGTAATACATCTCCCCGCTCTGAAACAGACCTGCTGGGCCGGGAAGGGACACGGCGCGTTCAATAACGGAACGCCCATTCACGTCTCGACGACACCAACCCTCCGGAAAGCGATGGGAAGCGCACTGGGATTCATTGAGCACGATTCGGAAAATCTCCGGAAAAGGCTTCTTTCGTGTATGCGGACATGGAATTACGCCTACGGTTTTATGGATGCATTTTCCTATGCCTGCTGCGCGGGCGGCAAACTCGATTTATGTGTCAATCTCCTGGACAAGCCCTGGGATTGCGGAGCCGCGGCATGTATCATTGTGGAAGCGGGCGGCAGGTTTTCCGATCTCGAAGGAAATGAATCGATACACAACGGGTCGATAGTACTCTCGAACGGCCTGCTCCATCGACAGGTACTCGATTTTTTCACCGAAGGCCCCGTTTGATCCGGCATGAAATATTTTTGAAATTTACACCTGTTCTAATGCCGCCGTCACCGGAGGAGTTCTGAGAAGCCCGCTTCCGGCGGCCAAATATAACAGGATCGGAAACGTATTTTTTCCAAATTCACTCTGGAGGAATCTTGGCGCAGAAAACCGAACGCCGGTCGGAACAGGCCGGAATTCTTCATTTTCTTCGTGAAATGGGATCAGCCCTGGTCATGGCGCTGATCGCGATTGTCTATGTGATACAGGCATTTAAAATACCTACCCCCTCGATGGAGCGCAGCCTTCTGGTGGGCGACTTTCTCCTCGGCCTCAAGTTCATCTATGGAGCGCCACTTCTTCCATTTTCCCTGGATCTCGGCATCTCCAGAAGATTTCCCGCCATTGCCGATCCGAAACCCGGGGATGTCGTCATTTTCAAATATCCGGGGACCGACCGGAAGGATTACATCAAGCGATGTATCGCCGGACCCGGATCGGTGGTCGAGATCGACGGTGAACGGCTCACGGTTGACGGGAAAACGGTCATGCCGCCGCCCAACGGATACTACATGCGCCGGGGTGAACTGGGCGAGCTGATCACCCGTTTCAAACCTTTGCGCATTCCGGCGAAAGGAGACATCATACGTCCATCGGACCTCCCCACAAGGGAGTTTCTTTTCTCCAAGCATCTGATACATCAGGAAAATCCGCGCGCCAGGGTTAGGGCCGCCTACCAGCTTTACATAGACGGAAATTTCTCGAACGATTATGTCTTCTCGATAACAAACCCGATGACAGGCCAGTCATTCGATGTGCCTTTCAGCCGGATCGAATTCGAAACCGACGACTGGACCGAACTGGAACGCAGATTGTCCGAAGTACGGAGCAGAATCCCCGGCCGGGAGGTCGAGATACGTAAAGCGTTGTTTCTCAACGATAAGCCGGTTCAGGAATACAGGGTCAGGTTCGACAATTACTTCATGATGGGAGACAATCGCGACAACTCGGCGGATTCGCGGTTCTGGGGATATCTCAACCGCAATTTCGTGAAAGCGAAAGCATTCATTCTATATTTTTCACTGGACAAGGACGTTCCGTTCTGGCAACTGCCGGTCAAGATCCGCTGGAACCGTATCGGAAAACTCATCCGGTCCTGGAACGGCGATGCCCGGGCGACGCAGAGCACCAGGTAAGAACCGGATCGGAGATGATCCGGGCTGACCGGCATGCTATCCGAAATCCACAAACATCTCAGCCCTGCGGGCTTGTTTCAGCGAGGATGCCCCTGCCAAGGCCACCAGTGACACGTACGAAAGAGACCTGGAGTGCCAAGGCACAGACCCCCGTCTTCAATCAACTACCACGGCTAAAAGCCGTGGTCTGGCTTGAGCGGGCCAAACGGTACAATGGAAACAGTGCGAAGCACTGGACTCCTTACGCTTCAAGAATGGAAATGACAAAGCGGTATAACGGAAACAGTGCGAAGCACTGGACTCCTTACGCTTCAAGAATGGAAATGACACCGCCCGCGAAAAGACAGCCGGGCCTCCTGCGCCCGAGGTTGCTGTCCTGCCCCACGGCCGAAAGCGGTTAAAAGAAACAGTGCCGAAGGCACTGGATTCCTTACGCTTAAGGAACGGAGTGACAACGCCGTGGTCCCCTTGCTGAAAATCACATAGTGATCACATTTCCTCTCTTACCGAGGCAGGTAATTGATGCTCAAAAGGATCCGCCATGTCCGCAGATTCAATTCTTCATCAGTGCCGGCTGCCCTGTCGCCATGACGACATCTCTCCATAAAGGGCTCTCCGGGTCGATAACGTTCCGTTTCGCAACCGCAAGGTCCATGGGTACATGCACGAAAGTATTGTTGATCAGGCTGACGAGCATCTTGGTTTTTCCCGCCATTGCCGCATGTACCGCGTTGGTACCCAGGCGGGTACAGTAGATCGAATCGTTGGGATTCGCAGGCATGCTGCGAATGATGTAGCTCGGGTCGATATATTTCAGGTTTATCCGGATTCCCTCCGCCCTAAAAAAATCGCTGATCCGATCCTTGAGAAAGAGACCGATATCTCCAAGCTTCCTGTTTCCGGAGGCGTCCTTGAGTTGCGAGCTCTTCAGAAATTCCTGCCCCGCGCCTTCGGCGACAACGATCACTGCATGATTCCTTCCGGCGAGTCTCCCCTTGAGATGAGTAAGCAATCCACGGGGCCCCTCGAGGTCGAACGGGACCTCTGGAATCAATACGTAATTGACATCGTTGTTGCCCAATGCGGCATGTGCCGCGATATATCCCGATTCCCTCCCCATAACCTTGACGATTCCGACTCCGTTGATGGCGTCGTGGGCTTCGACATGCGCGCCCGCGACCGCTTCGACCGCCTTGCCCACAGCCGTATCGAATCCGAACGACTTCTGGATGAAGCTCAGGTCGTTGTCGATGGTCTTCGGTATCCCCACTACCGCAGCTTTCAGCTTGCGTCTTTCCATCTCCTCGACGATGCGACACGCTCCCTTCTGAGTCCCGTCCCCACCGATCGTGAAGAAAAGCGTGATACCCAGCCGTTCCAAGGTGTCTACCAGATCTCCGGTTCTTTCGCCTCCGCCCCGTGAGGATCCGAGTATCGTTCCACCCATGCTGTGAATATTTACAACCGAAGAAGGATCGAGATCCACAGGCTCGTAGCCGTTCTCCGGCAGCAGGCCCTGGTACCCGAAGCGTATCCCTTTTATCGTCCGTACGCCATACTGGTGCCACAGCGTCATGACTATCGCACGGATGACGTCATTGAGTCCGGGGCAGAGGCCTCCGCATGTGGCTATGCCGGCTTTGACCGTCTGCGGATCGAAAAAGATATGTTCTCTCGGCCCCGCCTTTTCCAAAAGCTCGCATCTTCCAAAGGTGAGCGGCTGATCCGGAAACGCATGCACGTCATATATGATCATCTCTTCATCCACGACGTAGTTGGCGATCATGTCGCCCGTGCGTTTTGAAAGCGCGACAGGTGAAACTCTCGTCGGACTGCCAAGATGCGGAATCGAGAAATCATAATATGTCATCGGGCTCTCCTTTTGAGGTTCGATTGATATAAAATCCACCTGGACGGTTCCTTCAAGCGATCCGCTCCCCGGAAGTCGGCATCACGGGGCCACAGCTGCAGAAGGGGATCATCCGGCAGATGTGACTTCCGCAGGGACTCGCTCTGCATCTCATCATAAAATAACCGTCCCGATCAGGGTATAATATACTCAAGTGCGCCTCCCGCGATTCGCTGACCCGGTAAATCCGCGTGAAATGTACCGCTGCAAGGACCACGACGATGTTTGGAGGCCGGCGGGCAAGTAGTATTTTAGTTCAATGCGTTCCACCGTTCGATTCATTCTACCATATCTCACAGGATCGCTGTTGCTGTGTTTCCGTTGCGCGCATCGTCAGGCCCCGGTGGGAGGTCCTGACGATACAAGGGGGCCTGAGGTAGTATCGGTATCCCCCACGACAGAATCCGTGAACGTTCCGAAAAGTGCCGTAATCTCGATCACTTTCTCTGAATGGCTCCTTCCTTCGTCGGGAAAGGGAATCTCGATCTTTCCAGTTCTTCCCCTCAAGACCAGGGTGAGCGGCAGGCGTCTTGAGATACGGCCGGGTAAAGCGCTGAGCGATTCGACGACATATCACCTTGTCATTACCTCCGCGCTAAAGGATCTTCGCAATAATCCTATGAGTAAACCGCTCAGCATTACCTTTTCCACCGGACCCACGCTCGACAGCGGAGCTGTTTCGGGTTGTGTCGTCGATTATTCCGGTAAGCGGCTGCAACACAGCGTCGCGCTGTTCCGCGCCCCATGGCAGGACACTGATTCCGGATTCGGCGGCCCGCCTTCTTATATGATCCAGACCGACAGCAGCGGCCGTTTCTTCATTTCGCATATAAAAACCGGTCCGTATTACCTGGTCGCGTTCAATGACAAGAACGGAAACGGCCGGCTCCAGAGCGGATCGGAAGAGGTGTTTACCACAGTCGATTCAACCGTGACCGTCACGATCCACGATTCGGAAACCATACTCTACCCAAGCGCTTTCGATACTTCACGTCAGAGTATCACATCCCTTGCCGCGATCGACAGCAGGACGATCACCGGATCATGGAAACTCCCCTGGGATACCGTCTCGTATCCCAGGCCCCCTGTCTTCACACTCGTTCCCGAAGACCGGGATCGCGCCCTTCCGCCCGTATCCGTACGATACCTGCAATATCCCGCGTCAACCCGTTTCCTCCTGATTTCCGGATCCGCCCTCGATACCGCCTCGTTTCTCCTGCTCTATTCCCTCACCTCGATTTTCGACACCGTGGCGAGAGTGGATACGCTGCATATCCGCGGAGCAGCGGAAGCGGACACCGTTAATCCCTTTCTCTCGCGTTCTTCACACCAGGGCAAAATCGACCTTCGGCCGGAAATCAGGCTAATCTGGTCCGAGCCGGTGTTCATGAAAGATACCCTTGTACTTATGGACACACTCGGAGATACCGTGGTCTTCACCGGAGATACAATAGCGGCCGACACCTCCCTTTTCACTGCGACCCGCTCCCTGCTCCCCGGAAGGGAATACCGTCTCATCCTGCTCACAAGTCACGGCAACGATCTCAGCGGCAATCCCCTGCGGTCCCGCGACTCGACCGATACCGCAGGAATAGTGAGTTTCTCGACTGTTCATGCCGACAGTATCGCCATCTCATTACAGGGCTGTTCCCCCTGTCTCGGTAGAGACGCCCGGCGCCAATGGTTTTTCAAACCGCTGTCGGGAGCGTTCCGTACGCTTACTCGCTTCCGGCCGGCAAAGGTCAGATCGGTTCCTTTATCGATTTTAACGGTAACTTCAGGCCGGATATCGGCCGATTGCTTCCGTTCATCCCACCTGAGCCCTTCATCATGTTCGACGACACGATCGAAGCCCGTGCCCGATGGGATGTGGAAGGAATTTCGTTTCAGCCCTGTTATCCCTGCGGAGGAAAAACACCGGATGCCGCAGCCGACAGTTCCGGAGTTCCCGGACTTTGACAATAACTGCTCGCGCCCGCTCCACCACACATGAAAGTTCACTCTACGGACCTTACTCGATCACCGGTCGCAGGTCAGCGGGAGAGAGCGACAGCCCGCTCGAGCCCCACACCACACCGGGAGAACATCCCCGAAAGTCTGTGCGATTCTCCGTCTTAGTCCATTTCCCGCTCATTTCGAATTTCTTGATTCAGGTCAATTTATTTTCTCCCGCTGCGCAGCATATTTATCAATGATCTCATAACAAGGTGCGCTGAATTTCTTGAGCTCTCAACAAACCACAGGCTTTTCAGTGCCAACGATTATGAGATCACCCGTACCTTAATGACCTTGTTCGGACGATCCCTTTACGCGATCCGTTCGCGGACAGCGAATGCGGAGTCGACAAAGTACCATTTCAACTTTTCAGGAGGCCCCATGAACATGTTCTGTAACCAATGCGAACAGACCGCAAGAGGCACCGGCTGCACCCTGGCGGGAGTCTGCGGCAAGCAACCCGCCACCGCCGGAATTCACGATGTCCTCTTCCACCAGCTCAAGGGAATCGGCTGGTGCTCCCACGAACTTCGAAAGTTGGGCTGCATCGACGACGAGGCGGACCGATTCATGGTCGAAGGCCTGTTCACCCTTGTCACCAATGTTAATTTCGACGATTCCCGCATCGCCTCGCTGATCGAAAGAGGCGGGAAAATCCGGGATGGGTTGGTTGAAAAGCTCAAGGCGAAAGACCCGCTTTTCGACGCGGCATCTCTTCCGGAAAGCGTCAGATTCGTTCCGGCATCGTCGATGGAAGGTCTCCTGGCCCAGGCGCCCGCATTCACTTTCCTCACTTCCGAACAGGAGGATATTCGGTCCCTCAAGCAGCTGCTGACCTTCGGTATCAGGGGTATGGCTGCATACGCCCATCATGCCCGAATCCTCGGGAAAAAGGATGAGACCGTGACCGCATTCTTTCACGAGTCACTCACGGCGCTCAACGATTCCGCTCCATCCCTGGACGAGCTCGTCGCGATGATCATGAAGTGCGGCACCGTCAATATCCGCTGCATGGAGTTACTTGATCAAGGCCACACAGAGCGCTATGGACACCCGGAACCGGCAACGGTCTCAACGGGAACAAGAAAGGGACCGGCCATTGTCGTAACCGGGCATGATCTCTTCGACCTGGAAGCGCTACTCCGGCAGACTGAGGGTACCGGGGTCAATGTGTATACTCATGGAGAGATGCTGCCGGCCCATGGGTACCCCGGACTGAGAAAACATTCCCATCTCGCGGGTCACTTCGGTACCGCATGGCAGAATCAGCAGCGTGAGTTCGACGGAGTACCGGCTGCATTCCTTTTCACTACAAACTGCATTCAAAAGCCCGGGCCGGGTTACATCGACCGCGTATTCACCACCGGACTCGTAGGATGGCCGGGTGTGGCGCACGTGGAAAACCACGACTTCTCCGCGGTAATCGCGAAGGCGAAGGATCTCGGTGGATTCCCGGAAGCCAAAGGTGGCATGCTCACGACCGGTTTCGGAAGAAACGCGGTACTCGGAGTCGCCGACAAAGTCGTAGATGCAGTGAAAAGCGGAAAAATAAAGCATTTTTTCCTGGTCGGCGGATGCGACGGCGCCAAACCGGGACGCAGCTATTATACGGATTTCGCCCAGGCAGTCCCGGGCGACTGCGTGATTCTCACTCTGGCCTGCGGCAAATACCGTTTCAATCACCTTGACTTCGGCACTATCGACGGAATTCCGCGCCTGCTGGATATCGGCCAGTGCAACGACGCCTACTCAGCGATCAGGATCGCCCAGGCGCTTGCGGGCGCATTCAGTTGCGATATCAATGACTTGCCGCTCTCGCTCATACTCTCCTGGTACGAGCAGAAGGCGGTCGTGATCCTGCTTTCTCTTCTATCGCTCGGGATCAGGAGAATCAGGATCGGACCTTCGCTGCCCGCGTTCATATCGCCCAATGTTCTCGCTCTTCTTGTCGAAAAATTCGACCTGAAATCCATCGGAACGGTTCACGAGGACCTGGCGGCCATTCTGGGATAGATGAATGCCGGCACTTCCCGTAAAGGAGTGCCGGCAGAAAACAGAATTTTTTCCGCATCGTGGTTTGTTTCCCGGATATATAAAGATGCACACAGCGAATGATTTTTTCACTATCTCTTTTGTTCGTTTCGCCCAGTCCGGTACTTTCCCCCCATTGACAGGGGAAGGTACCGAAGTCGGATGGGGATATAAAATGCTTTCATCATTGGTGGGATGAAACGGTACGGCAAAAACAGCGCAATAGCGCTGGATACCTTAGGTTTTAAGAGCGAAGCGATAATCGTCCGATTCGGGTCTTATATAATATAATAATGCTTTAAGGCGGTAACTCAGGAACCCCGTACTGCGGGGAGATAGAGCTGTATTTCGCTGAGGCGATCATTCGCATTGACCGAAAGAATTCCGCCGATTTTTTTGAGCAGTTCATAAGAAAGCGCCATGGAAGCGACACGTTCCAGCGAGGAAAATTCCTCGATTGCAGAAATACGCTGAACTTCGGGAAGC
>CAZGVZ010000029.1:10126-15811 GCA_964529145.1 uncultured Fibrobacteraceae bacterium
CCCTGACGTACGCGCAATCGACTCGGGGCAATTTCACCGGAGACTCAGAAACGTTGGCGGCGACCACGGAAACCACTCCGGACCCTGCTACCGAACGGGCGATATGAAAGAAAACCGCACGGATTATGTGCCCAATGTAGTCAGGGTCAGATTCATACTGCCACAAATTGGAATTGATGTCACAACGATATCTCATTCCGATACCTCCCAGCAGTTCATCCGCGGTGTCGCTGAGCAATTTCTGCAGCCCTGGAATGGAGCCGCCCTCGGAGGACGCGACCATTTTCGCGAGCTTTCTGATGAGGGTTACCGCGTTTTCCACGCTGTGCTTGATCGCTTCGATATTGTCGCTGAAGCGCTCCGGCGATTCAAGTTGCATCTCGATCAACTGAAGATTTCCATATATTCCCGTGAACACATTGCTGAATACGTGCGACAGCGCCTGGGTCATCAATTCGAACGCATTGTAATGATGTCGTTTGCCGAGGGGAAACGAGACATCCTCATCTTCCGCGATATCGTACATGATTCCAACGGTACCGAGAAAGCGCCCGTTTCTATCGTAGTGCCCCGACGCATTCACTTTACAGAGCAGCGTCGGACTTTCATTTTCCGGATATTCGTGTTTCGGTCGTATACGGACCTGGAGGTTGGACGTTTTTCGCGGCCACGAGCGACGTTCGTCGAAAAGCTTGGGTGCGCGATCGTTTCCCGTTGGCACTCCCTCGAATCTAGGAAGTATGAATTCCCTGCTGACGGACTGAATATCAACCGGATGAATGATGGTACTGAAGTGCCGACCGGAAAGATCCTCTTTTGAAAATCCGAAATAAGAAGCGGCTGAACTGCTCAGAAATGTGAAGCGGCCATTTTCATTCAAGGAATACACGACTCCCGGAACTGTTCCTACGAGACTCTCACATTGACCGCTAAAATCCCCGACACTCTGATCTATTGCCTTCTGATCACTCACTTCCGCTCCGTGCTTTCCCTGTGATGAAAGGCCGTCATTTCAGGCGGAATCCTGCCCTGCTGCTGATCAGTATATAATAAGTGAATAGAAAAGTCCACCAGGAAAGTTCTACGGCATCCGGATGCCCCGCCCACAACGGCCTGAAGGCTTTACTCAGGAGGGATGCTCACCCCCCGGCAAGAGCCGTTTCCGGTCTGCAAATCAGTATATATATAACGACCTGCGGGGTAAATGCGGGGGTTTTCAACGGTACATGCGGATGAACAACGGGCCGCGCGTCTTGTTCTCTTGAATCATTTTATCGAGAGAATAGATCGAATCCCGGCCGATGTCGATTTTTTTCATCACTTCTCCGCGTGCATTGAACAGGACCGCATGTTGGAACCCCTGTAGTTTCTTCGATTCGGGTCTGCTTCCCCATACGGATACAAAGGCTATGTCATTTTTCAGGGTATATGTTGCAATTTTGGTTGCCGAATTTTTAGGTACTGCACGATCACTCTCCCGTACTGCGGACATATCTGCGCCGTGGAGGGAAAAAAACATGGCGGAAACGAAGGAAATCAACAGTACGCAAGATTTCTGAACCTGCATTCTTCTCTCCTGATCGGGTTTTAAAATAAATATACCCCTGTTCTGCAGTAATTGCCACATTTGGGCCGAAGAAGCGAAAAAACGGTTCAATATTCCATGAGGTACCCCCATACCGGATCCTGCGGAGTCAAATTACTACCGCCAGAGGCGGTAGCTTGTTTATGTTGCGGGCAAAACGGTATAACAGAAACAGTGCAACGCACTGGATACTTTGCGTTTAAAGAACAGCGTGACACTGCCCGCGGCAGAAACAAGAAGAACGTTATACGTTCTAATTAGCCGTCTTACTCCACTGGCGGGAGCCAGTGGTTTCCGTTCGCGAACCCCTGGAAGGGTTGACTCCAGATGCTCAACTTGTAAGTAAGTAATGAGAGGTCATTTGCGGAACAGCAGAAGGTTCTCATTGCAATGAGACGAGTGCTTGAGCCTTCTAAGCGCCTTCTCTTTGATCTGACGCGCACGTTCCCGGGTCAGATTGTACTTTTGACCGATTTCTTCCAGCGTATGGGACATATCTTCGCCGATCCCGAAATAGAGTCGCACCACCTCTTTTTCCCGCTCATCGAGCGAATCGAGCGCCTTATTGACCTCTTCCTGAAGTGAGATCTCCATATACCCATTATCGGGACGCTCTCTTTCATCATCCGGAAGAGTATCTATGAGGCGCGAATCCTCTCCCGCATGGACCGGAGAATCGAGTGAAATATGACTGTTTCCTATTTGCATTGTTTCCTGGACCTCCAGCTCGGTAATCGACAGTTCCTCGGCTATTTCACTGCTGTATGGAAGACGATGAAATTTTTGTTCGAGCCTGCTTTGCGTCTTGCCGATCTTGTGGATGGTCCCAACTCTGTTGAGAGGCAGTTTGATTATTCTGGATTGTTCTGCAAGAGCCTGGAGAATGGATTGCCGAATCCACCAGACTGCATATGAGATGAACTTGAAATTTTTCGTCTCGTCGAAACGCCGCGCCGCTCTGATCAGACCAAGATTCCCTTCGTTGATCAGATCGCTCAACGGCAGGCCCTGATTCTGATAATTCCTTGCTACGCTCACCACGAAACGGAGGTTCGCTCTCACCAGCCGGTCCAGCGCCTGACGGTCGCCTTTGTGGATCCTGATCGCGAGACGAACCTCCTCCTCGACGGTCAGAGCCTGATTTTTACTTATCTCCTTCAAATAAAGTGCAAGTGAGCCGTCTTCCTGCAAATAGGTGTTTTTATCCATAAGAGCCCGTTACCTTTTTACCGTATCGACAGGTGTGTAGTGAAACGTGGAATGATGTCTTCTTTACAGTTCCATTTCAAACGAGCTCCCGATCGCGGAGCATTCGACCGCCGCTCCGTGCCGGGATATGAGTTTACACGAGTCGCGTACCATGTCATCGACCTGCCTGTCCGTGCGTTTGTGATTGATATGGAACAGCCCCAATCGACCAACTCCCGCATTTATTGCCAGATCAACCGCGTCGGTGTATCGGGAATGACCCCAGGCCTTGTATCTTCCGTATTCTTCTTCGTCAAATTCAGCGTCGTGAATCAGGAGGTCCGCTCCTTTGCAGAACTCCATGTACTCTCCAACCGGCCTTGCGCCCGGCGCATCGAATCCGAGTTCATTATCGGTCAGGAAGACGAAAACCGTACCGTTTTCCTCGAATCGGAATCCTAACGCCCCGTTGGGATGATTGAGCGAAATCGGCGCTACCTGAACATCACCGATTTCGAAAGGTTGTGTCAGGATGTCCCGGTAGCTGATTTTGCAGGGGAGATCATTCAGATCGACAGGAAAATAGGGCGGCTTCATCATTCCATGCAGCGCTTCATGGAAACTTGACGAATCGAAGGGACATCCATGGATCGTACAGGAAAACCTGCGATCGTACACAGGGTTGAAAAACGGAAAACCGAGAATATGATCAAGGTGAAGATGCGTGAAGACGATATTCGCCTCACGAATTTCTTCCTCCATAATACGGGAACCGAGGTGCCGAATGCCGCTTCCCGCATCGATTATGATCAGCTCATTTTTTCTGGAACGAATCTCGATGCAGGTAGTATCACCGCCGTATTTATTGAATTCCTGGCCGCTTACCGGTATCTGACCCCGTGAGCCCCAACAGCGTACATGCATACGTCTCCCTATGATGCGACTACACTTTCAAACGAAAAATTTCCCGGCCAAAACCTGCAATGCGAAGATTTCCTCAGTACTCCTTCGGTACAGGGCCACGGTCTCCGGCCGTAGTGCTGTTTCAACAGGCCTCTACCGATTATACCGCTCCGTCAGAAACAATTCGACAAAAAAGGGGTTCCCTTCGAGTGGACGCCCGAACTTTTGAACGATATATCTGGATTCATGAAAAAAAGGTGTTTTTACGTTTGCGGCTCCAAACCCTGCCCTTATCCAACTGAATTTTTTGAGGTTCTTCCAATCAGTACGATGTTTTTGACAGATCAACAGGACAAAATCTATATTTCGTGTTTTGTGATTTGATGTCGTGATCATCTCATCCGCGAAGCGGAAAAGGTATTCTTTTGGACCTGTGGGGTCGAACAATATAACTTATTACGTCATAATATACTTAGATTACCGAGGGTAATATGTCAAAAACATGTGAAATCTGCGGAAAACATCCACAATCGGGGAAAACGGTATCACATGCCCACAATGTCGGGCTACGTATTTTTTATCCCAATCTCCGTACTATTAAAAAAACCATCAACGGCACTCCTTCCAAGATTAAAGTATGCATGAAGTGTCTTAAGGCGATGTCGAAAAACGGGTAGCCGTTCGGGCCTTTCCAACCAGGTGCCGCCTGTTTTTCTCACCTGCCCTGGGGGTAGCGGACAAAGCCATTCCGGTGTATTACGATACGGGAAATCCCATTTTTAGAGGTAAAATAACCGCTCTCCAATCTTGTCAAAACTCTCCCTTTCAGATCGAAAAATCCCTCCGTTTCCCATTCCCTTACATACGACAGGCGGGAACGGATGCGTACGATTTTTACCGGAGAGTTGTCAGCATTTTCCTGCAGAGAAAAACGGTGAAATTGAACAGTGAGATCCTCTGTGGCGAATAGTCCCGCACCTGCAAGCGGCCCTTCGTCCACGGATCCATGAAAAACGGTATCTCCCCGTACTTCGAACCCGAACTTGCTTCCTTTCCTGAAAACGGTGATAGTATCCCATCGCTCTGCATGAGGAAATGTATCGAGTATTCCTTCTCCCCTCGGTACAGTTACGGATCCGCAAATGCTCTCGACAGTCCACTTTCCATCATCGGAAATCCCGAATCTCTCAATCCCTGATCCGCTTTGCGTCATGATCCCGAAAGAGCCGCTTCGATCCCCGCCGGAGAACTTCATCGCCACTTCGGCCCTGAATTCTCCCAATGGAATCTTGACCATCGCATTCCATGTTGCCCCGATTCCTGTTCTGACCGACAAACCTCCGGCCCCGGGCTGCGCATCGCCCGTTCCTGCACAATACCAGCGCGAAAGATCCGGAGACGAGAAGGAATCGACCACCGGCGGAAACCGCAAGGAATCCAGGAGAGTGTCTTCAACTACCACATCATCGAAGAAGAGCGCTGATGATGGCGGAACAATCATTCCAAGATCGCAGGCTTCCCCGGGCGAATCCGGGATGGTGCATTGGAAATACCCGTTGCAAAAGACCAGCAGCCCTGTTCCATCGCTGCCGAGCGACAGTATATTGTCTCCTGAGTTCAGAAAGCGGCACTCTTTCCGCATCGTAACTGAATGTACGCCCTCGGTGTAGGCAATTACCAGAAGCTCTCCATTGCCGATCACGATTCCGTAGCCGGTGATAGTACCCGAAGATTTCTCGGTGCAGCAGAATATCCCGGCGCCCGGATTCGGGCTAGTGATCTTACCGGAATAGGTATACCGGACAATTTTCGTCCTGACTGGATGTAATGCAAACGCCGCAAACCTTTCCGAAGGATTTTCCAGACAAGCCGTACCCTCAACGAACCTTAACCGCTGATCACCGTCTGCGAAAACCATCCAGTCGAGATTCGACTGCGCTTCAGAGGAGAAATCATCCTCGAAAACGGTAGCAGCTTGAAACGGAGCCAATACCGTCAATGGTAATGCG
>CAZGVZ010000030.1:0-8013 GCA_964529145.1 uncultured Fibrobacteraceae bacterium
GATCGAATCCAGTGTCTATATCGACAGTTGCACCGAGCTCCACTTCACCAACATCGTTTTCAAGAACAACGGGGAGACCGGTATGCAGCTCAGGGGCAATCCCGGACCTGTCCGTCTGGTACGCTGCGTGTTCAGAGACGCCCGCGTGTACGGGCTGCAGACCATGGGCGGCAACATCGTGCATATCGAAGAGTGCGAATTCATCGAAAACGGACGCGTGCACGACTCCAACGGGGACGACCAGGCCGGTCTGCGGCTGGAAGGCGGAGGAGAAACGAACATCACCAATATCCTGGTCGCCGGAAACCAGGGATACGGCATCGACGTCATTTCAACAAACGTCAAAATCTGGAGAAGCACGATCGCGGACAACGCTCTCGACGGCATCCGCTATCAGGGCAACCAGTCGGAAGGCGGTGTCAGTCTCACCACGACCATAATCGCCGGGAACGGAGGCTACGGTCTTTTCCGGCAACCGACGCAGACCTCGCGCGACATATATCTCGATCAGTCCGTCACCGTATGCCTGAGCGGGAACCAGGATGGCCCTCTTGGCGGCTCCAGTTCCATGATCGATGATAACCGGCATCTCTATGTCACTTTCGCCCCGTATTTTCCGAACCGGGACCGGGGTGACTACAACCTCGGAGAGGAGATCATCCTGTCTGGAAAGACCATCGGTTATCGTTATCCTTGAATGGAGGCTCTCATGAAGTGGATAGGACCGCATGTTTCCATCGGCGGCGGCGTATACCACGCTCCCCTGAACGCACGGGCGCTCGGTGCGACCGCTTTCGGCCTGTTTACAAAAAATCAGCGGCAGTGGGCTGCCAGGCCTTTTGACGCGAAAACGATCGACGCGTTCCGTGCGGCGATGGTCGAATGCGGATACTCTCCCGGTCAGGCTCTGGCCCATGACTCTTACCTCATCAACATCGGAAGTCCCGATTCCACGATGAGGGAAAAATCGCTCGCCGCCCTGATCGACGAACTCACGCGATGCGATCAGCTGGGATTGCCGGCCCTCAATATCCATCCCGGCAGCCACCTGGGCCTCGTTTCCGAGGAACAGTGCTGCGCGCTCATAGCGGATTCCATCAACCGGGCGCTTGACCGTACTTCAAACGTCTCCGTTGTGCTCGAGAACACTTCGGGCCAGGGCACGAATATAGGGTACCGTTTCGAGCATCTCGCATCGATCATCGACAAGGTAGAGGATCGATCGAGAACGGGCTGCTGTCTCGATACCTGCCACGCCTTCGCGGCGGGATACGACCTGAGGACAAAGGAGGCCTATAGCGCGATGATGTCGCTTTTCAACCGTACCATAGGACTCGAATACCTTCGCGGGCTTCACCTCAACGACGCCAAATCGGCCCTGGGCAGCCGGGTGGACCGCCATCAGAGCATCGGTCTCGGTGAGATCGGCTGGGAGCCGTTTCGCTTTTTCATGACCGATCCGCGCCTGGACAAACGACCCATGATCCTCGAAACCAACGACGAGAAGCTTTGGCCCGAGGAGATCCGTCGCCTCTCCGCCATGGCCTCCGGCGATGACCGGGTGAAAAAATGAAGTTTTCAAGAAAGAACTATGGCTTTTGTACGCCGTTCGATTTATATTAAACTTTCATCGTAAAACGGCGTGAAACCCGCATCGGGGATGGACTTCAGTTGGTGGAACGAACGCATGATTGAACGGTTTTCCAGCTATGCCGGACCGGAGCTTCATCTTTCACGAATGAACCCGCGGCCCTCGCGTCTCCGGAGGAGGCGCGTCCTCCAAAGGGATGCGCGCGGGCCTTTCACTTCACAACGTCAATTCGGATCCGTTGTACCCACAAACCATATCAACCGTCTTTTTTGAAAGGGGTGTTTGATGAACAAAGGTGAACTGATTGCCGCGGTGGCAAAGGATCTAGGTGAAAGTAAAGCGTTAGCGGAAAAGGCCGTCAATTCAGTGCTCGACACCATCAAGAAAAACGCGAAGAAGGGTGTCGCTATCATCGGCTTCGGCACCTTTCAGGTAGGCGTCCGGAAAGCCAGAACGGGCAGGAATCCCCAGACCGGCGAAACCATCAAAATCCCGAAATCGAAGACTGTCCGTTTCAAGGCGGGCAAAGCGTTCAAAGACGCGCTCTGAAAAAGCGTCTGCCGCACATCGATATTCAAGGAAGCCGGCGCGGTTTGCGCCGGCTTTGTTTTTTGTACCTGCTCAGGCACCCGGTCTTACAGAATACAAATACTAAATAGATCTCAAAAATCGAATGCATATTACAAGCACGCAATACGGAAACGCAGGCTTCGCAAGGCTGAGAAGGCCACCGGACATCCGTTTACGTCCATAAACCTTCCCCGGATCGGGCTCGCTCTCATGCCCCGGTATCGAGCGCCACTTCTTTTTCCGCAATCTCTTCCCTGTTCTCCACGAGCTCTCCCGATTCCGAAAAGATGATCTCGAAATCCCCATCTTCTGTCGCACCGATATGGAGATGGGTGTACTCCCTGTCCTCTTCCCCGAGGTGCAGAAGCAGTTGACGGGATATGCCCGGAAGCAAAGATTGATCGATCACCGCGTCCGCGTTCCGCGCACCCGCCTCGACTGCCGTGCAGTTCTCGGCGATCTGGTCGACGAGTGCGGGAGAGCAGCTGAACGTGATCCCGTGGGCGTTTCTTATCCTCTGCGCGATTTTGTCCAGTTTCAGAGCCACTACACCGGCCATCACCTCTTTGGAAAGCGGCCGGAATGGGATGATCTTCGCGCGGGCGAGGAGCGCCGGCTGGAAGTGAGCGGAGAGCTGAGGTCTAATGGAGTCGATCAGTTCCCGGTCCGAGGGAGGTCTTTCGCCGCCGCACAGCTCTACTATCGTTTCGGAAGCCAGATTGGACGTCATGATTATCAGGGTGTTCCTGAAATTGATCTCGCGTCCCTCTCCGTCGCGCATGAATCCTTTGTCAAAGACCTGGTAGAAAAGATTCATAACCTCGAGATGCGCCTTTTCCACCTCGTCGAGAATGACGACCGAATAGGGTTTCTGACGTACCGCTTCCGTGAGGATTCCGCCTTCGCCGTACCCCACGTATCCCGGCGGGGAGCCTTTCAGCTGGGAAACGGTATGCTTTTCCTGATACTCCGACATATTGATGACGGTCATGAATTTTTCTCCGCCGAAAAGCGTATCCGCGAGCGCGGTGGCGCATTCGGTTTTTCCGACTCCGGAAGGGCCGGTAAAGAGGAAAACGCCGAGCGGCGCATCTGGATTCCCCATGCCGGTCTTGCTCGACCTGATAGTGTTCGCCAGCTCCGTGACCGCGCTGTCCTGGCCGAGAACGCGTGCTCCGAGCCTCTCCTCGATCTCGAGAAGCGCCGTGGCTTCGTCTTTCATCATCGAACCAACGGGAATACCGGTCCAGTCCGCTATCACCTGCGCGCACACTGCGGAAGAGACATGAGAGAAAACCATGGGAGTCTCACCCTGTGCCCCGGCGAGCTCTTTCATGGCATTTTCAACCGCATCGTTCTTTACGGCAATTTCGGTCTCCTCCGCTTTCCGGTCACGGGCGGCGACCAGTTCATCCTGCAGCCTGATCACCGTTTCCGCGAGCTCCTTTTCCTTCCCCCACTTTCCTGCAAGCCCCGTGATCTCCTCCTGTAGCGACCCGATCCGGCCGGTGCAGGCGGTGACCATGTCCTCATCGATCGTGATGCCCGCATCGCGGTCCTTGAGCATGGCCCTGAGTTCCATTTCGGCATTGAGCAGAGCCCGTTCCGCGCGGTCGAGCTGCGCGGGTTTTGTGCTCTGGCTCATTTTCACGCGCGCACAGGCCGTATCCAGCACGTCGACCGCTTTGTCCGGAAGCTGCCTTCCGCTTATATAACGGTGCGAGTAATTGACCGCGGCCAGAATCCCCTCGTACGCAATGCGCACTCCGTGATGCTTTTCATAACTTTTCGCGATGCCGCGAAGCATGATGCTGCAGACCGCTTCGGTGGGCTCCTCGATCTTCACAAGCTGGAAACGGCGCGCCAGCGCGGGATCCTTCTCGAAATATTTCCGGTACTCGGACCAGGTCGTCGCGGCCATGGTCCGCAGTTCTCCCCGCGCCAGCGCGGGTTTGAGCAGGTTGGCCGCGTCGTTCTGGCCCGCGCTACCTCCGGCTCCGATCAGTGTATGCGCCTCGTCGATGAACAGTATCGTCGGCCGGGGGCTGTTCCTGATCGCATCTATCACGTTTTTGAGTCTCTTCTCGAATTCTCCCTTTACACTGGCACCAGCCTGCAGCAGCCCCAGGTCGAGCCCCCACAGCTCGACGTTCCTGAGATGCGCAGGCACGTCTCCCGCGGCGATCCGCAGCGCGATCCCTTCGACTATGGCCGTCTTGCCCACTCCAGCTTCACCTACAAGAATAGGGTTGTTCTTCCTGCGACGGTTCAGGATGTCAAGGGCTTGCCTGATCTCGTCGTCCCGTCCGAGTATGGGATCGATCCTGCCCGATTTCGCCTGTTCCGTAAAATTCGTGCAGAACTGTTTCAGCACTTCCAGGCCGGCCTCTCCGGTCATCGCACCCGAAGGGCCGGAACCGCCGTCCGGAGAAGCTTCAGCCGTATATTCCGTGGATGCGGCGACGATCTTCAAAAGATCCCTCTTGAGTGTCTCCGCATCGATTCCCCGCAGAGCCTCCGTTGAAGCGGCCGTTCCAAACCGGCCTCTTTCGAGAGCCGCGGCGAAAAGAACGCCTGAAGTGATGTGGGGAAGACCGTAGTTCAGCGAAGAGAGCGTCCATGCCAGTTCGATGGCCTCCAGAAGCGGAGGTGAAAACGAGGGCTTTCCCGTGTTTCCCGTCTGGAGTGACTCCAGATCGGCCTTGATCCCTTTTTTTACATGCGAAATATCGATTCCGTGATGACGCAGGATGAATTGCACGTCGCACCCCTGCATGTCGACGAGTTCCGCGAAAAGGTGTTCCCAGCGTACTTCGTAATTTCCCCTTCCGACACAGAATCCGACCGCGCCCTCGAGCGCCCTGGTACACGTTGGATTGAGGCGCTGCAGCAATGAACGAATGTCTTTGACGATCATGGTCGTCGTCTCCTTTTATGAGGTGGATGGAATGATCACGACTGTCAGGTAATAATGACTTCCCGTTTACGCTTGCACTTTCAAGGTCTGCCGGCGGGTTCCTATCCTCACGGCATGACCTCCAGACCGCCGGCATCCGCTCCGATTCGGCGGCCGTACACAGTTCAATGAATCGTGATCGACTGGATCTCGGTCATGCCGTCCGACCTGCCCAGCGAGGAGGTTTCCCCCAGGCGCGTCCGATCCGCCCCGAGCACCACCGGCACCAGTTCGATGCTTTCGAGCTGTATCACGATATCGTAATCGAGCGGATCGGAAAGATAGGCGTCCACGAGCGTTTTCATCTCGGAAATATTCCGCGTTCCGGGAAGAAAGCGCTCATATACCAGCCGTTTGAGCGGCCCCACCACCACCTTGAATTTACTCGCGCGATCGAAATAGGTGGTCCCGAGAATCGTCGAACGGCCGAGCGGCGTCGCAGCTCCGAGGGGCTTTATATTCCGCAGAGGAGCCCATCGTGACGCAAATTCCTCGACTGCAACGGGGACGTTTCCGAAATAATCCGAAATGATCGTTGCGAGACCAGCGGAACTCCGGGCGCCTCCAGCGAGGATCCCGCAATAGGCGAGGAGCCGCAGACGTGCGGGATCTGCCGCGGCGTTCGAACCCGAAAGCATGGCGACCTTCCCGGTAAACGGATCGGAACCGTCGGCCGTAAAATTGAAAAGAAAATGATACTTCTTCCAGGCGCGGTAGAAAAGAGTGTAGATCCGGTGATTGAAAATCGCCAGGAAGTCCGAAAGCGGCTGCGCGGTTTCCGGATGCGAAGCGATATATTCGGAAAAATAGACGGGAAGCGGCGAGGTGACGCCCACGAGCCCCATGAACGCGAGGGTGAACCGCACTGTGCCGCACTCCTCGCCTATCGAGGTGATGTCGTTCGGAGGAAAGGTGATCGAAGGATCGGGCGTGAACCTGATCTTTCCCGCGTCGATGGGATCCGCGACCTTCCTTTTCCTGAAGAACTCCTCACAAAGGAGCACTGCCCTGAAAAAGTTGAAATCGTGCGCCTCGGACTTGAGCCGTTCCATCAGATCGGGCATTTTTTCCCCTTCAACGAATCCCACCGGATCTCTTTACCGGAGGGGCGACCGATGATAACCAGCTCGAGAAACGAATTGATCGACACATACTGGGCCAGAAATTCCTTGAGAACTTCACCGAAAAGAAAAAGATCTCCGCTGTCCGCGAACTCCGATTCCTGCACCGACACCCTCATCTCGATTCCCCGTACGATGCTTCCTCCGAAAAGCGCCTCGACCGGACCCGCAGTCACGTCACTGATCGCCTCTATCTTTCTGGCCCGGCCTTCGCTGTGTGACCATTCATACAGTTTGAGAAAAGCCCTGAGGCCGGCGGCAGTGGAAAACGACGAATAGGTCGCGCTCAGGTGCGACAGGAAAACCCAGAGATATTCGTCGCCCGGCGGGGGCTGGCACGGCAGCGTCGGGCGGGTGATGTTCGTGAACATCACGAAATCGGGAAAATCCCGCCCGCCGCGGCTGATTCCTCCATCGCGCAACTCCTCCCTGGGGAGCACGCCATTGGTGCACCACGCCTCGATCGAAAGATTTTCTTCCTGCAGCACCCCCTCCTCGGCCTGTTTTCCCCCTATGGTTATGAAAAGTTCGCGACGATTGTCGAGACCCTGACGGAAATGGGTCGTATAGGTGCGTATACCCGGTTTTCCAATCGACTTGAAGGTGTGAAACGGCTCGTACACGTAACGATCACCGCTTTTGCGGTCTACGCCGACCACGGAAGTGATGCTGTGGACCGTACTGGAAGAAGAGTGCGAATCCGCGCGGACGAGGTACTCTATGGCCCTGCCCGTATTGACAACGGGCTCCGTATCCTGGCGGAAAAGGTTGACGGCAGGAGAGCAGTGCAGCCGGAAATTGTCCGCACCGAACGGTTTGTTTTCCGGAAAGTCCCGGTCGAATTTCAACCTCAGGGAAAATTTCGACGGCGGTGGATTGAGCGGCGCCACCGCCCCGAAACCGTGCAGGTCGACAAAAAGAAATTTTTCCGGATAAACAAAGTACTCGAGCAACAGTTCGTAGCCGCGGAACGACCGGGCATCCCCGGGCAGCAGGGATTCCCTGTCGGAAAATCCTCCCGCTCTCACCGGACTGCCCTCGAGCCTCGTGCGCGAACGGCCGGAATCCAGTTCCACTTCCGCCGCGACTATATGCCGCGCCAGCAGTTCGTGAAGTGCGAGCGCGGTCGGCAATTCGGCGTGCAGGTAGAAACGCAGCGGGTCGAGCCTGAGGTTCTGCCATTTTACGCCGCTGTCTATCTCGAACCGTAATTCGATCGATGCGCATCCCTTCGAATCCACCGCCTTTTCGAGTGATGAAAGCGAGATCGGATTGAGCATGATATCGCTCGTGGTCATGAATTTACAGATCATGGCATCGGGACCCACCGGATTCGAGAGCAGTTCCGACCCGCGAGGCAACACTCTCGTCTCCTGGAGGTGTCCTTTACGCGGCCTGCACTCGATCATGGTGAGCGATGGAATGCAGTGATGGAAGTGAGGCCATAGCAGATTGATCAGGCCCTCCGTGAGCTCCGGAAACGAATCGTCGATTTTTTCCCTGATCCGTCCCGCGAGAAACGCGAATCCTTCGAAAAGGCGCTCGACGTAAGGATCACGATCACCCACGGCATCGATATTGAGAAACTGCGCCCGGTCCGGATGCGCACGTGCGAACTCCCTGCCCGAGTCGTAGAGGTACCGCAATTCTTCTTCATAATATTTTTCGATCATTGGATAATCCGTCTATTCCGGCTTTTTCCAGGGGGCTATCGAGGAATTGCCCATGCTTGTGAAGGTCGTCTGAAAACGCACCACACCTCCGCTCCTGAGTTC
>CAZGVZ010000030.1:8023-15674 GCA_964529145.1 uncultured Fibrobacteraceae bacterium
ACACCAGTTCATCCCGGCTCGGGTATTCCCCAACGGCATCTCTCGGAATAACCTTCACCCGCTGCATCCGCGGCTCGTAAATCTCGATGGTCCGTTTGATCGCGGACTGCAGTTCCTCGATTCCATGCGGCATTTTCCGGTAAATTTCCGAGATGTCGGGGAGGCCGTAATCCTTGAGATGGGAAAGGCTTCCCTCACGGGTGTTGAACATCCGGTTGAGATGATCCATAAGGGAAATGATCCGTCGATTCCTGGCCGGAACCGCGTCGATTTCCGAGTTGTCGAGAAAATGCCCAGTCAGGCTTTCGAAAAGGCCCTGCTGCATGCCGCCCGTCTTCTCCCGCCCAATCGCTTTATGAACGTTACACCGGGGGAGATACATCGCTGAACTTACCCGGCGCATCAATTTGGTAAAATATAACAGGATCATGGAGAATCCCATGCCAATTTGCACTTCCGCCGAAGGTAGGCATTTTCTTCCCGATCCGCCGCGGGTGTAGTATTTTTACAGGGGAGGTGCCCTTATGTTCCGAAGAAAACCGTCATGGCAGAAACACTCTTTTCAGGCGCTGCTTTTCGCGGGGCTCGTCTACAAGTTCGCGCGCCTTTTCATGAAGAGCGCAGAGGGGCTGGCACGGCAGAAACCGGCAGGGAAAGGAAAGGCGATCAATTCTCCCCGTCACCGGTGAGCGCTTCCTCCTTCCTTTTCCTGAAATCGATGATAAACGCCTCGCCGAGGTTCGAAAGCTCCTGGTAGAACCCTTGCAATCCGGCACCGATGAACTCCGATCTGACCTTATCGTACTCGGCCGCCGTAATCATCCTGCCGATTTCCGGAAATTCACCCGCGCAGTACAGGGGGCGGTATTGCGCCATGAGACTGATACAGAGATCCGCAGGGTCGAAGTACGACAAAAGGAAGTCGAGCACGCTGCCGCTTGCAGCGAGGTTGTTGGGCAATACAAGATGCCTCAGGCAAACCCCGCGAACCGCTACGCCCCGATCGTTGGTCGTGAGCGGACCGACCTGACGGAACATCTCCCGGAAGGAGGAACGGCTGAAAGAGCAGTAATTCGCGGTACGCGAAAAGAGCTGCGCCGCGTGGTCGTTGCCGTATTTCATATCGGGAAGATAAATGTCCACGACACCCGCGAGCAGCGCCATGGTGGACGCATGCTCGTATCCGCCGCAGTTGTAAACTAGAGGGATCTCGAGTCCCAGCCCGGCTGCGATACGCAGGGCCCGGAGGATCCACGGAAGGAAATGGGTGGCGGTGACCAGATTGATATTGTGGCATCCCTGTTTCTGCAGGTCCACCATCTTTTCCGCCAGCTCTTCGGGATCGAAGTGGCGACCCTCGGCCTCATGAGACAATTGATAATTCTGGCAGAAGCAGCACCTGAGGGTGCAGTGCGAAAAGAAAACCGTTCCCGATCCTCCGGTACCGCTTATGGGCGGCTCCTCTCCATGATGAGGAAAGATGCTCGACACCACCAGTCCGCCCGGGGCTTCGCAGTAACCGCGTTCCCCCGCCCACCGGTCGACATGACAATTTCTCGGGCAGAGCGTGCACGATTTCACGATCCCGTCGAAACGGGCGATTCGCCGGTCCCACTCCTCCGGTTCCAGGTACACGTACGAAGCTTTCCGCACTACTCTATCCTGTAATCGAAGTCCACGAAATCGGTTTCCGCTTCAACCGCTTCGGGTTGCACTCCCTCGTAGCCTCCGAATCCGTACTCTTCGGGATGTTCGGATATGATGATGAAGGCGATGACCCGTGGAATGTATTCGTTGGTCTCTTCAGCCAGATACCCCATGCGGTAAATATACCAGAAATCACGGTTGCGCATGGGATCGTCGATTTTCCGCAGGGCTCCCATCACCCTCCCCTCTCCGGCGTTGTAGGCTGCCATGCACAACATCACCGAACTCCTTCCGCCGAAAATGCCGATAAGATCCTTGAAGTATTCGGCGGCTGCGTAGGTCGACTTCTGCGGATCGCACCGCTCGTCCACCTTGTCAGTTATCCTGAGGCCGAACTGCGCGGCGGTCCTGGGCATGAACTGCCATAAACCCCTGGCGCCCGCATGGCTCAGAGCCATGGGATTGAATCCGCTTTCGAGCATGGAGACGTAGGCCAGATCGGGCGGGATGTTCTTTTCGCGAAAGATCCGAAGGATCATAGGAAAGTACTTGTCTTTACGCTGGAGATATCTCGCCACCGTGTTTCTGAGTTTTCCGCTGTAATATTCGAGATGATACCCGACCCTGTCGATCATTTCGCGGGGAATGTGATAATCGGTTTCACCCAGACGGACGAGCACCTCGTCGATACGCTGTTCGATGGGATCCGAATAGAATTTCCCGAAGTCGTCTTCGCTCATGCGGCTCTTGAGTGAGGAGAGCGATTTCTGTTTTTCCTCGAGCCCGGCGATAAGCGATTCGAGCTGTGCCCTGTTCTTTTCCGGATCGGATTTCGCCGCGGCGATCCTGGTTTCGTATTCGTCAAGATCTCGTTTGATCGTACGCGCTTTCATCACTATCCGTTTGTACTGGAAAGTGCGGATCCCGAAATAGGATACTGCCGAAGCGGACACGAAAAGAATCACTGCAATGACATAGAACCACTGGCGGCGCATTTTCCTGTTGGCCTTGTACGCGCTCCGCAGCATCGCGATCTGAGTTTCCCCCAGATTCCCCCGGGCAATGATTTTCTCCAGCCGCTCGCCCTGCTTCATCAGCCGGTTCATGTCGTCGGAATCTATGCTCCGGTCGATCAGTTTCTGTTCCATTTCGTGGGTGACCGACAGGCCGCCCGAATCGGTATCGCTGCCGACCGGTTCCTGCTTGAGTTTTGTAATGGTCTTTTGCTCTTCGCTCGAAGTCGCGATCTTGGAGGCTAGAATCGGCACCGGTTCCTCGTGTGTCTTTACACCTGTCATTCCGCCGAAAGGATTGCCGGTCATCACTGTCGAAGTATCCAGTTCGGTGTCCGAAACGATCAGCTTGAGACGCGGGCCGCTCTTTCCGAAACCGAGGATATCTCCCACGACCAGATCCTGTTCATCGACCCTGGTTTCGTTCACGAAAGTACCGTTTGTACTCTGCATATCCTGAGCCATGATCCGTTCGGGGGACTTGTAAATGATAAGGTGGTGTCCTGAGACGCTCTTCTCCGAGGGGGGAAGCGCGATTGTATTCTGGCTGCTCCTGCCCACGCTGACCGCGCCCTCGGGGAGAAGATATCTCTGACCGATCGCGCTACCGCGGACTATTTCCAGATAATAAAACGGCATACGCTCCTTTCACCCTGTCCGTTCTCCTCGAATACGGATAGATGTGCCCCCGCCTTTCGCGGTCACACGTAACCCGAACCTTACCGCACCGGACGGAACGAGTTCAGTTTCGACAGTATTGTTATATTGTTATATCGTATCAGCGCGACATTTTCAATCGGAAATGGCCCCGGCATTCCTTCAACCGAGGCAATTGAACGAAAAATCGAACCGCACCGGAAAACCGGCAATCGTAGACGTAGAATCGATCGATATGCTCAGACTCTGCTGACCGGAGGCCGTGACCGCCACTGCCGCTGCGGATGATAATATATGATATGGTTCGAGCTCTGTCCTCAAAAACCGTTCAAGCGCCGGTGCGGCTTCGTCGCATTTCTCCTTCGGCCGCTTACCTATCCACTCGGCGGTGATCCGGGCCGCACGGTTGACGGCCAGATTGAAAAGCAGACTCCCGAAGGGGGATTTGCGGTCTTCAATGAGGACCCGGGGAAAAGCACAACCGTTTCCGCTCATGAGAGTGATGCCGAACTCGGAGGCGTCGGAAATAGTATCCTCCGTCAAATGTGGAAACAGAAGACCGTCGAGAGCGGCGGTCGAATCCCGGTGAAGGTGAAATGGCGTTCCGCTCCCTGTCAGTGACGCGACCCACTGCAGGGCGAACAGCCAGGCGCCTCCGACCGGAATTTCCTCCGCGCCTCCACCACGGTCCAAAGCCGCATCCGGAGCGCAAAGGGCAAGGCAGCGTGCCTGCGTGGCCTGTTGCAATCTCCTGAGCGGAATGAAATCGTCTTTGCCGATAATGGTACGAAGAGGTTCACTTTCGAGAATGCTCCGGTAGAGGGCGTCACCGCGGTCGAGAGAAGCGATAACAGCGGTTTTAAAACGATCCGCCTGCCGGGCGATACGGTCGAGTCGCTCCATCCCGGCGGTAGTCACGGCAACCGGATAGTCCCATACCACGATATCGGGAACTCCGGTTTCCGAAGCGCATGCGCTCAGCGCATCGGCGAAGTTACCTTCCACGGTATCGGCAGGAGAGGAATGAAGATAGAAATGGATGCCCGGATCACGTCCCGCAGCCTTCAATAACACCTTGAGCGCATTCCATGAACAAGCCGCGGACCTGAAAAACGGCTGGTTCACGACGCTTATGCTGAGTCGATCGGTCAGATCCTTTACATAATCGCGGCATGAGCGCAGTGCGGCAGAGGAAAAACCCCCAGAGGTGCCCTCTCCGGCCAGCGCTGCCACGAAATCACCGGGCTGCGCTGAGATGTTCTCCGTTTCACCGCTCCGTTGTCCCACATCCATCATCGACAGAATGGAATCGATTGCCGATGCGGATGGGCCGGCAGGGGGGGGCGCGGAGCCGCCGGGGAGACAGGCCGCGAGATGACGCATGACGGAAGGCGGTGGCTGCATCCCTGCGATCAGCCGGAACCCTTCGCCGGGATCGGTTTTTCTTTCGGAAATACGCTCGAGCACCAAGGACGCTTCGCCGAGCTTCCGCAGGATGGGAATCCGGTCCCGAAGCGACGCGACCGAGAAATCTCTCAAATCATGAATCCGGTATTCGACATGGAAGGGAGCGATATCGTCAGGCAATCCCTGGTCGACGGTTCCGCACAGTGTGACATTTTCTGCCGCGATCTTCTCTCTCAGGGTGGCCGCGCTTATTCTTTCCGGCCGTTCGGAACGAAAACCAAGGTCGGAGCAGATAAGAAGAACCCATGGTCTGCGTGATACGGAATCGGCGGAAAAAGGCGATACGTGAGTGGTTCCGAGATTGACACTGACGGACCTGACGGTCGATTTTTCGTTTTCCATACACGAAGCCCTCTGGTAACCGGCGGTGTACCTGTACTATATTTACGTTTTCATTTTTCGACGTGCCGGGCGGTACTTTTTTAACGGGATACACCGTCCCGAGTGAAAATATGCACGGTTTTTCTACGAAATATAGCCATTGGCCTGCCTCCAAAGCGAGGAATCGAACGGAATCACCCTGCATCACCTGAATCCCTGACAAATGGAGGAACATATGGTAAAAACGATTGTCGCCGCCCTTGCGCTCATGTCCGCACTCTGGTCGTGCACCCGCTACGAACAGAGGGATGCGCGCTACCACGAACACGAGTGCCCGGTCTGCCAGGCGGCCACGAAAGGCGTTTGCACCTATTGCAACGGATCGAAAGAGTGCATGTTCTGCAAAGGCCGGAAAGTTCGGCATACCGTCATCCCCAACCGCACCGAAGGCGGTCTCAAGCCCGGAGCTTACAGCGCGCCGTGTACCTACTGCAGCGAAACCGGAGTCTGCCGGTACTGTAAAGGAAGCGGAAAATGCTGGACATGCGCCGGTACGGGAAAAGTGGATGCGAAATGGGAATTCCTCAATTCGAGAGAACCCGACCTCGCGAAGGAACAGTGACCCCGATTTAAAGCGGCAGTTTACCTTTCCGGCGATTGACCACCCTCAGTCAGACCCTGCCCTCAACCGCCGAGAAAATGATCCCCGGAACGTCGGTGATGCACTCCGCACCGGAGAAACGGGACGCCGCGGGTCCGCACGCGAGCAGCGGCACGGGATTTAGCGTGTGGGTACGGGTCGAAAGGTCCTCGAAGTTGCCATGATCGCTCGTGATCACCAGTGTGGTTTCCCGGGGTTTACCCCCGACCACGGCACCGGTAAACCGGTCCAGCACCCTGCAGAACTCCTCGGCTTCACCCATCTTTCGCGAGTGTCCTATTAAATCCGTCAGAAACGATTCGAAAACCACGAGGTCGAACTCCGCGGACAATCCGCACACGATTTCCCCCGCTCTCTCCGGGGAGATCTCATCTATTTTCGAACTCGTGCGCTTCGCCGCGTAACGGCCGGTGATATCCCAGAATAGCGCCTTCCCATTTCTGTACGACTCGACCCCCCGCAGCTCCACCCCCGACGAGTTGCATGAACAGGTCGTTACCGAATCGGGGAGGCTTTTTCCCATGCGGGAGTTGTCGAAATACTCCGGACGGTACGCGTTGGCGAACGCGGCGCTCCGTCCCGCGCCCAGAACCTTTCCAAAAAGGTTGTTTTCCGAGATTCTCTCCCGAAGCTTCGCGCCTGGAAACGCCGGGAGATGGCATCCAAGCAGCTTTGCCGCGTTGATTCCGGTAAATAGGGCTGTCTGACCCGTCGCGCTTTGCGGTATTCCCCCTGTTCCCAGGCGTGCGTCGATGCCTTTTGCAAGAATTCCTTCGGCTTGCCGGGCCACTCCCTCCACGAGCGGAAAACGAAGCCATCGGCTGAAAAGCCCGAACCGGTAAACCGGATTTTCGTTTCCGGCCCTGCCGATTCCAATACCGTCGAGAAAGATAAAAATGACCTTCGACCTCATCACGCCTTCTTGATCTCCTTCACGTACTTACCACCCGCGCTCCTGAGGAGCAATATACATTTCACGAACCGGGTAGCTGCGCTGAATCAATAGTATATGGACGCTTCAGATTCGATACTATCGATTCTTCCTCCCCGGGGACAATGCGAAGAGCGGCACAATCCAAATCTGACATTCCAGACCGTTGCCGCAGACGCCCATACCGCTGCACCCGGGACCAAGTCGCTCCACCCCTGAACCCTCTTGAAGTGCTATGGTTTTTTCCGTACCCGCGAAACCGGATCTATTCAATATGTTATATTTGAATGGTCGAACCCGGAACTCCGGGCTGTACTCTGGCGACGCGCTTTCGCCATTCCGTGGACACGGAACGCATTAACCACCTTAGAACCGCAGAGCTCTCCACGTCTTCCGGTGGGGAGCGATTATCATTTATAAGGAGCGAACGATGAAAAAACGACCGGTGTGCCTTATAATCCGTGACGGATGGGGCAAAGGAAAAGAAGAGAAGTCCAACGCAATATTCAGCGCCGCCACGCCTCATACCGACCGCTACGAACGGACCTCCCCCACCACGATCATCAAAACCTCTGGACTGAGCGCCGGACTTCCCGAAGGATACCAGGGCAACAGCGAAGTAGGACACCTCAATCTGGGAGCGGGAAGGATCGTATACCAGAGTCTCACACGAATAGATAAATCGGTGAGCGACGGGGATTTTTTCACCAATCCCGCTTTCATCCATGCGATAGACACCGTAAAAAAGAACAGCGGTACGCTCCACCTGATCGGCCTCATTCAGGAGGAGGGCGTTCATGCGGTGACGCGGCACTGCATTTCCCTGCTCGAACTCTGTAAACAGCGAAAGCTCTCCAATGTACTCATTCACGCGCTCACCGATGGTCGAGATACGCCACCCAAATCGGCACTCGAACATATGGCATTCCTGCAGCGCGGCATCGATGCAACCGG
>CAZGVZ010000031.1:0-15555 GCA_964529145.1 uncultured Fibrobacteraceae bacterium
GAAAACCAGGGAAATTATCGGTGAATCTCACAAAATCAAAATATGCAAACGTCTCAAACGCTGACGTCTGGGTCCGGGACCACATCTTTTTCAGAAAGAATGTTTCCGAGCAGAAAGTTGTTATTAATGTGGCCGAGAAAAATGCCATCCGAATGAGTCTTGATGCAAGCATTTCAGGCTACGATTTCCTCATTTATGGTGGTGGCAAGGTTGACGCACTATCCGAACGTGTTACTTTGCCGTGATCATCGTAACCATTTGTATTGGTGTGCAGGAAAAGGAAGATTTAGTTGGCTCAACATAAAAACAGACAGCGAAAGAGATTTATTCAAAATGCGGTGAGAGCTGTTTCTTTATTGAGATTTGTAATAATAGCTGCAGTGGTGCCAGTCGTGTTGGTTACCTGTTTTCATGAAAAAACTGCTTCGCCTTTTATCTTTTTTCTGCTTTTCGGTAGCTTTGGTAGTTTGATAATTAGTGTATTTAGTCCGTCGGGGTTATTTTGGAAACGGGAAAAACTTCATCTCTTTGTTGCTGTTTACTGTTTCAATATTATATTTTCTTGCCTTCTTTTGTCTTATTATCAACAAGTTTACGGTACACCCTATGAGTATGGAGGTACGGACGATAAAGCGTTTGAAGAAAAGGCCTTTGCCGTTCTTGAATCCCCGGCCAATAATTTACAAGAAATGCGCAGAGAGATCGCTACTGCCGGAACAGGGTCATGGCACAAATCTGAAAATTATGTTTTTTGGGTTGCTGCCATACATTGGCTAGCTCGAAACCTTAATTTAGAGGCACACAGTCTTAATCCCCGTTTTTTGAATGCACTGTTCTTGTCATGGATATCAGTTCTGGTATGGTCACTGGCAAGGTTTATTTCGCAAGACTTTCGTGTTGCTCGTTTTGCAGGCTTCTTATGCGGGTTATTTCCGCATATGGTTTTTGAGTCAGCGCATATATACAGAGAGACATTGTTCAGTTTAGGAATCATAGCAATCGTTTGGTTAGTTTTCTCATTCCTCGTTCGCAAGGAAGCCGGTTTCAATAAACATGTGTGGTTACGTAAGATAGTAAGATTTGCTCTTTTAATAGTCTGCGTTATAATAGTAAGTGGACTCAGAAATGGTTTTTTCGCAGTGTCGATAGGAATAATCACGCTTATGGCGATTTCCACGGTACAAGCCAGGGTAGTTCGTATATGTGTTTTTGGTTTGGCTGCAACGTTTGTTGGAATATTATTATTTGTAGAAAGTACGAGCTACCAACTGGATGGTAATCTGCGACTCCAGCAATTACACATAAAATATTATCAGAGCTACACTCAGCGCTATGCATATGGGATGGGAGATAGTGGCATAGGGGCACATATTTTTCGTGCACCTACGATAATATCTATCCCTTTACGCCTTGTATACGGAAGCCTCAACCCTTTGCCTTTTCCACATCAACTTCTTTCCGAAAACTATCACAGACTCGGGACTCTTGTATGGTTTTTGCTCCTGCCTTTCCTAATAGGCGGTGTGTGGCACTTATTCCGAAGTGAAATAGGCCAGAGAGCAATAGGTATCAGATGTGTTGCTGCTGTATTTGTATTGCTGTATGTTGGCGTAAATTTACTTACAATGCAGAGTCGGCAGGCTACATTGTATATTCCATTGGCTTGCGTACTGATCGCCTGCCAAATGAAGATCACACGTATTCCTGTTTCAGAACAAATTGCATTAATGGTCCTGTCTGGGCTCTGCATGTCAACAGCATATTGTGTTTTAAAGGGATATTTTGTATAAGATATTGGCATCGCTCGATAATTACATTTGACCTGACACCCTTCTTTCTGGAGAGACATTCATAATGCATATTTTGATGCTTTTAAATGGAAACATCGTTACAGATGCGCGGGTTTGCAAGGAAATGGGTACTCTTACCGCTGCAGGGCATGACATTACGCTTCTTGAATTACCACCGGACAGGAGGCTCGGCTCATGGCCAAATGTGCCGGGCAAATTAGTGTCAATCAGACTTTTATCCCGCAGGCTCCCCAAAAATATGGTGTTTTGGCCTATAAAATTCATGGAAATGACTGCCCGGTTCTTTTTACTGGGTGTGAGGAAAAGGCCGGATGTCGTTCACTGCCATGATTTCATTACCCTGTTGTCGGGATATTTGATTGCGAAATACTTGAGACGACCATTCATATATGATTCTCATGAGATTCAGTCTGAGAGAGGAGCTCCAGGCCCAAGGAGAATGTCCCTTTGGGCAGAACAGAAAATGGCTGATAAAGCCGAAAGAATTATAGTGACTGACCGCTATCGCCTAAAAATAATTTCTGATATCTTGAAACTTGACCCATCGAGAATGATGGTTCTTATGAATGTGCCAAAAATCAATCAAGATATGACCTCGAAGGAATCCATCCGTAGCAGAATGGACGTGCATAAGCTATTTGTTTACACTGGCTACTTGCTTCGAGGAAGGCATATAGAGATGCTGATTGAGGCCATGAGCCTGCTGCCGAAAAATTATGGCCTTGCTATTATTGGCGATGGAGCAGCTGATTATAAAGCCACATTGCGTGAGTTAGCAATACAAAATAATGTCGAGCGTAGAGTAGTATTTGTTGATCCGGTACCTTGGTCCCAACTGATAAGCTTTATTAACTCAGCCGATTGTGCCTTTTTATTTTACGACAAAAGCCGATCTCTCAATAATTATTATTGTTCACCAAATAAGTTATTTGAGGCTTTGGCGGCCGGATTACCTGTGATCGCTAGTGATAACCCGTTGATAAAGGATGTTGTGATGGCACATTCTTGTGGCATTTGCCTTCGGGAAATTACGCCCCAAACCATAGCAAATGCTGTTAGGCAGTTACTCACAAAACTCAATAGGGAAGAGAAAAGTCGACTTCGACAAATAGCAGAACAGCTGTATTGTTGGGAGTCCCAGGAAAATGTTCTAATTACTTTTTATGACAAAATAGCTTCTCTTAAGTATTTTTAATCACAATCCTTATTTGCCGATATATTGAATTTGAAACAAAAGAATGTGGATGAAGTTAAAACCCAGCGATGAAATGTCTATTTCTATTACCTGTTAGAAGCCAGCCTCGCTATAGTATGATGAAAGCAGGCGTGGAAGCTAGAGCTGTATATTTTGACCGGCCTTATTTTAAGGGGGGGGAATTACCTTGTTCAAGCCAGGCAATTGGTTATATTAGCCACGGAAATTATTTTCGACGGCTCTTTAGTTTAGCCAAAGCCTTTTGTTATATAATAAGAATAGCAAAACGATATGATATTCTTTATGCTTTTGGACTGGATTTGGCAGGTTTATCAGTTTTAACAGCATTGAAAACAAAATCTAAAGTGATTTACGAAATTGGAGATATAACAAAAATTCAGCAAGAAAAAAATCTTAAAGGCGATATAGTAAGGCTCATCGAAAAGATAATAGCAAAAAGAACTCACAAGATTGTTGTGACCGCATCCGATTTTGCCGTTGAGTATTATAGTAAAGTGTTGGGTCTTAACCTCCAAAGAATTCAGGTAATTGAGAACCGGCTCGATCTTTCAACGTCATTGCGTCCAAGGCCCTCGTTTCATAAAGCACCAAATGTTATCACTATCGGATACTTTGGTTTACTACGCTTTAAACAATCCTGGACTACCCTGAAATTGATAGCGAGGAATGGCGGTCACGAAATAAAGATTATTGTCCGGGGGCATCCAATGGGCCTTTCCATTGAAAAGGACTCGGCGACGTATAAAAATATTGAGTATAAAGGACCTTATATTGCCCCTGATGATTTATCTCTCATGTATGGTGACATTGATATAGTATGGGCTTGTTTTGATCCCGACGCCTCAGTTTCAAATACTTGGAAGTGGGCGAGGACTAATAGATTTTATGAAAGTTGTTTTTTCAGAAAACCAATGATTGCGCAATCTGGTACTACCGAAGGATATGAGGTAGAGTCCCTAGGCATAGGAATGACACTCGACCTTTCTAATCCTGAAAAAGCTGCGAATGAACTTCTCAAGGCCCTCCCTAAAGATTTGCGCTCATGGCAAAAGAATGCGGCAGCAATTCCTGACTCCATCTGTGTCTATACCAATGAGCATAAGATTCTTCTGGATTCAGCAATAAGGGCGGGTGTACCCGACTTTACCAAAAGCGGTTCAACATAAATATAGAATATTGCGTACGAGACTTGGCAATCTCATGTATTTTTTGAAATCGCCCGTTCTTATCCTTAACGAGGCGAACAGATTCAGAGGAGAGAGGTTATTCCCTTTGGTGATTCCCCTCCACCGAACTACTGCAGTGTGCTCAAATAGCTTGCGAAAGAGCTACCCTCGTTATATGCTCCATAATCCATTGAAAATACAATAGATAGGTATATGTGATGATTTTCGTCGGAGATGTTGCCCATCCATTTCCAGAGCCGCCAGCGTGGAAGGAAATCAGTCGGCCTTGGTCTCGAAGACAGGCAGTGATTGCGAATCTTGAAGGTGCATTGGTTCAAGAGGGTCAGGCATATCTTCCAGCGCGAAAATTATTCAACCATGTTAGCATTGTCAAAGCTTTACAAAAATTGCGTTTTATCGTTGTCAGCCTGGCCAACAATCATATCTTGGATGTAGAGGATCTGTTCGATTTTACCATGGAGCAACTGCAACAATCAGGCATCGTGACCGTAGGCGCAGGGCACTATATAGAAGGAGCGAGTCAGGCTGCAAGTTTCATGGAGAATGGGCAAAAATATGTGTTTTTCGCCTGTGGATGGAAAACGATCCAGTGCATACCCGCCCGTATTAACCGTAAAGGCGTCAATCCATTCAATCCTGAAATTATTCTGCAGGAAATTCGGAATTTGAAAGAAAGGGACCCTGAATCTAACATTGTCTTCATGCCACACTGGAATTACGAAATGGAACTTTATCCTCAGCCAGCGCATCGGCAGCTGGCGATGGCAGCCATTGATTCAGGAGCAAATGCAGTGATCGGCCATCACCCACATCGCGTTGGCGGGATTGAAATATATAAAGGTTGCCCGATTGCATATAGTTTGGGGAACTGGTGGATGCCCCAAGGTGTGTATTGTGGGGGCAAGCTTAGATTTGGAGATGAATCTTTGCTCGAACTCGCGCTTGAGTGGCAGCCTGATAGTGAAATTTTATGCCATTGGTTTGAATATGAACGTGCGGGGCATCAGTTGACCCATATTGAGAGTGAACCTTTTGACGGATCTGAACGCATTCGAGAATTAACCCCGTTCGCTGGGATGGATCACGAGACATATCAGCGCTGGTTTCGGACGCATCGAATAAAAAGAAAGCTTCTGCCGATTTATTATAATTATCGGCATAGCCGCAGAAATTCTATCAAGGATTGGGTTGTGCTGAAGCGCCAGGTAGGGCTGCGGCTTCTTGAAGCGTGTGGTGTGAGAAGAATGATTCGACTTTGAATTAGTTAGATTCGGGTTATCTTATTCTGAAGAAATTTGGTTATGGTCCCTCAGATAAAAAGTTGGTTGGAGAATATCCCGAGGCCTGTTGGCGTGCTTTTGTCGAAAATCCCCTACAGGCTACGGCCGAGAGTTGGGCGACCATATTCTGACTACTTGAGGAAAATCGTTTGGTTTGAAAATGCAGATGTTCATGAACTAAAGGAATTTATCACCTGTAAAGTGAGAGATTCAGTCAGGGCGGCAGTGCAAATCCCTTACTATCGCGAATTGTATGCGGCGCACAGTGTAGGTCCAAACGATATTCGAAGATTTGAAGACATTGACAGGTTGCCGATAATAAATAGAGAATGTCTTCAATCAGCTTCACTTTTAGACAGATCACATCTTGTCCCAGGTCGTTATATCGCTAATACCGGCGGCTCTTCTGGTACCCCCCTTAATTTTTATATTACTCCCAGATTGATTCCAAAAGAATGGGCGCACATGCATACCATTTGGTCCAAACTGGGGTATGATCAGTCAATGCTCAAGTTGGCATTTGGCGGCAGGAATCTCGGTAAAATCAGCTTATCTTACGACGGATTAAGGCACCAGTTTTCTGTTAATGTTTATAAAGGGTTCGATCAGATATTACCTGATCTCAGGGAAGTCCTTAAAAATAGGATCATTTTCTATCTGCACGGGTATCCAAGCGCATTAGCTGAGTTTGCCCTAAATTGCGAAAAGCATGCGCCTGACGTGGTTAATTGTTTAAAAAAGAGTTTACGAGGTGCTTTTTTGGGGTCTGAATACCCGGCGTCGATCTATCGAGATCGAATTGAGGGAGTATTTGGTATCCCTACTGTTTCCTGGTATGGACACACTGAGCGAGCAATTCTGGCATGGGAAAAGTATGAGAAGTATGTTTACTATCCCTTTCAAACTTATGGTTTCTGTGAAGTCATCCCAAACAGTGAAACCGGTGGATGGAGGCTCATCGGAACATCTTATGGGAATTATGCATCTCCGTTCATTCGTTACGATACAGGTGACAATGTTGAGCCTGTGGAAATACGGGACGGACTCCTCATCTCTTTTCGTGTGCGTTCAGGAAGATCAGGAGAGTTTGTTGTAGATCGACAAGGGGCGAAGATTCCTTTGACGGCCCTAATTTTTGGGCGCCATCATCGTTTGTTCGATATCGCAAGGTTTATTCAGGTCCGACAGCCGAAAGATGGTGAGATGACAGTCGTTGTGACATTAAAGGAATCTTTGCCATCGGTGTTTGTGTTTGAAGAATGGTTTGATAACACAGGCTTGGATATGAGAATCGAATTTGAGGTTGTCCCTAGTCCTGTCTTATCTGCATCGGGGAAGGTAACACTGAAAATTCGCTAATGTAGTGATATTATTCTGCGTCAATCTGTGTAATCCGCGGACCATGAAGCAATTAGTTCAAAATTTAAAGACTGGGGAAACCACACTGGTGGAGGTGCCTACTCCAGGGACAAAAGGTGGGTACGTAGTGATTCAGACGTCTCGATCTCTGATTTCGCCAGGGACTGAGCGGATGCTGGTGGAATTCTCAAAGGGCGGTTTTGTGGCCAAGGCCAGGTCGCAGCCGGATAAGGTCAAGCAGGTGTTGGACAAGATCAGGACCGATGGGCTGCTGCCCACCCTGGAAACCGTGTTCAAGCGGCTGGATGAACCGCTGCCGCTCGGCTATTGCAACGTGGGCGAGGTGATCGAGGTCGGCCCGGGAGTGTCCGGTTTCAAGCTCGGCGACATGGTCGCCTCCAACGGGCCGCATGCGGAAGTGGTCTGTGTGCCGGAAAACCTGTGCGCCAAGGTGCCGGATGGAGTGACGGATGATGAAGCGGCGTTTACGGTATTGGGGGCCATTGGGTTGCAGGGGATTCGGTTGGCAGCGCCGACCCTGGGTGAAAAGTTCGTGGTTTATGGGGTCGGGTTGATAGGGCTGGTGGCAGTGCAGTTGCTGCAGGCCAGCGGTTGCGAAGTACTGGCCGTTGATCTGAGCGATAAGCGACTTGAGATGGCGCAATCCTTTGGAGCCAAGACCTGTAACAGCGGGCAGGCCGATCCTGTTTCCGCGGTGCGCTCATGGACCGAAGGTGTCGGTTTGGATGGGGTAATCATCACGGCCAGTGCGAAGACGGATGCAATCGTGCACCAGGCAGCCGAGATGTGCCGCAAACGGGGGCGAATCATTCTTGTGGGGATGGTAGGGCTCAATCTGCGACGAAGTGATTTTTACGAGAAAGAGCTGACCTTTCAGGTGTCCTGTTCCTATGGGCCCGGCCGGTATGATGACGACTACGAACAGAATGGTCAGGACTATCCCATTGGGTTTGTCCGCTGGACCGAACAGCGAAACTTCCAGGCGGTCCTCGATGCCATCGCCTCGGGCAGGCTCGATGTATCTTCCTTGATCACGGACAGGATACCTTTTGAAGATGCGGAAAAAGCCTACGCCAGGATTTCATCGAACGCCTCGACCCTGGGGGTGGTGCTAGAGTATTCTCGCCAGGTTGAAAACAGGCAGACCATTGTCATCAACAAGACGTCTTCCAAACCCGAGTCCGCTTGCGTGGCCGCAATGATCGGGGCCGGCAATTTTGCCAAGATGACTATGGGCCCGGCTCTGGCCAGGACCCAGGCGCGCCTCAAATACGTCTCCGCCCGCACCAAAAGCGCCGCGGCCAGTCACATAGCCGGGAAATACGGTTTTGAGAACGCCACCACGGATATCGATGGCATCTGGAACGATGCCCAAGTCAACACCGTCTTTATCACCACCAGCCACAATTCGCATGCCGCTCTGGTGCAAAAGGGTCTGGAGGCCGGCAAACACGTTTTTGTGGAGAAACCCCTCTGCCTCACCAAGGAAGAACTCTGTTCTATTGTCGAGACGTATAACAGGTGTTCTGGACCTTCTTCGCCTCGCACCCTGATGGTGGGTTTTAACCGCCGTTTTTCGCCCCATATCCAGAAAATCAAGGAACTCCTCGCCGGAAGGGGAGAACCCCTGGCCATGAACTTCACCTGCAACGCGGGCATCATCCCTCCTGATGTCTGGGTGCACGACCCGGAGGTCGGCGGTGGGCGCATCATCGGCGAAGCGTGTCATTTTATCGATCTGCTCTCCTATGTCGCCGATAGCCCGGTGGTGTCCGTCGCAGCTTTCCAGATGGAGAAAGGGGTGGCTGTCAAAGAAGACAAGATGTCCATCATCCTTCGCTTTGCCGACGGCTCCGTGGGTACGGTCAACTATTTTGGCAACGGCTCGAAACAATACCCGAAGGAAAGCATGGAGGTGTTTTCCGAGGGCCGGGTTTTGCGCATGTCGAATTTTCAGCGGACCGAAGGGTACGGATTTGGAAATTTCAAACGCTTCAAAACCTGGCGCCAGGACAAGGGCCACGGCGTGCAATTCAAAGCCTTTGTCGACCGGGTAATTGCTGGGGGGAAACCGCTGATCTCTATGGATGAAATGGTGAATGTGACATTGGCCAGTTTTGCGGCAGTGACATCAGCCAATGAAGGAAAAACGGTCGGTTTGGAGGGCTGAAGGTGGGGCCATGATGGTGAATTGGATAGAAAGATGAGTTTGTGGTGAGAAAAGGAGGAAGAACAGCAGTCCTGCGTCTTGAAAAAGTCATACTGTACACTGGTGTGATCCGTCGTCTTGGCCTACGCAACGTCGCTTATATGGCTTGGTACCGCTTCAGCCTGAAAACAGGAATCCGACAGTGGTTTTTCAAGCAACGGAGTTTTGAACAAGACGGGGATTATTTCCTCCCTTTGCAAGAACCGCTGGATTGCCCGGAGGAATGGAAACGGGCCTTGCTGACGGATGCCGGAAAGATTGCCGACGGAAACCTGCGGTACTACGCCAGGCACTGGCGCCTTGTCGGCAACCCGCCGGACTGGTTTTTGAACCCCTTTAATAGCGCTCGGCATCCCTGTCCCAGTGCCCACTGGACCGCTCTGAAAGACTTTGACGCCGGTGTTGGCGACATCAAGAATATCTGGGAGTCGTCAAGGTTTGAATGGGTAGTTTTTCTGGCCCGGGCCCATGCCGTCTCCGGCGAAAGACAGTACCTGAGGGTTCTGAATGAATGGCTTCGGAACTGGGCGGAAAAGAACCCGGTAAATTCCGGCCCGAATTGGAAATGTGGCCAGGAAGCTTCGATCCGGATTTTCAACCTGGTGCTGGCTGCCATGGTTTTGGAGAAGTGGCAACAGCCCAGCCCAGCCCTGGCGGAATTCATTTTCAGTCATCTTGAAAGAATTCACGGCAACATCCGCTATGCCATCGCCCAGGACAACAACCATGGCACCAGCGAGGCAGCAGCCTTGTTCATCGCAGGCAGTTGGCTTGCCAAGGCTTCAGGCGACAAGAAAGTGGCCCGGAAAAGCGCCTTTTATGCACGCAGTGGGAGAAAATGGCTGGAAAACCGGGTCAGGAAGCTGATCGAAGCTGATGGGAGTTTCTCACAGCATTCGGTGACCTATCATCGCGTGCTGCTTGATACCCTGATTTTTTCTGAACAGTGGCGAAGGACACTCGATGCCGCGCCCTTTACAGACCTTTATTATGCGCGTGCAACCGCTGCCCTGGACTGGTTGGCAGCGCTGACCGATTGTGCCAGCGGTGGCGCACCCAACCTGGGGGCCAATGACGGGGCCATGCTCTTACACATGCATGGCTGTGATTACCGGGATTTTCGCCCAACATTACAAACAGCGAGCGTACTGTTTCGCGCACGGAAATTGTTCGACGCCGGTCCCTGGGATGAGCCCCTGTTCTGGCTTGGCATCGATGCTCGGCCGGTGAAGCAGGCAGGGCCGAAAAAACAGAATAAAGTGTTCCCTGGCGGCTATGTGACCATGGCCGGGCAGAATTCATGGGCCTTGCTGCGTTTTCCCATGTACCGGTTCCGGCCGTCGCACAATGACGTGTTTCATTTCGACCTGTGGTACAAAGGGGAAAATATCTGTCGGGATGCAGGGAGTTTTTCCTACAATCCGGATCAACCCTCGGATGACCACTACTTCAAGTCCGTCCAGGCGCATAATACGGTTTCATTTGACGGCCAGGAGCAGATGCCCCGCCTGGGACGCTTCATGCTGGCCAAATGGATAAAAGCCGAACGAATAGGCGCTGTTAAAACCCTGAAAGACGGCGGGCACAGTTGGACAGGCTCTTATACTGACCACCGGGGCAACCGGCATCAAAGAAGTGTAATATGGAAGAACGATACATGGATTGTTGAAGATGATCTTTCAGGACCTTTTGAAACAGCACAGATTCTTTTCCGCCTGGTTCCTGGGTCGTACCGGAAGGAAGGCAACCGAATTATTGCCCCCTGGGGCGTGATAGAGATTGCGGCATCCGATTGCAGCATCAGCATGGGCAATGGATTTGAATCCCTGTATTATTGGGAGAAAAAGCCTGTAAACGTACTGACAATCAAAGTGGACAAAAATTGCCGGAAGATAACGACTAACTTTTTTTTATCCAATCATTTAACCACATAACCACTTAATCAGATAATCACTTAAATCTTTTATTAAAAATGCACATTCTTTACTTCCATCAGTACTTCAACACCCCTCGTGCGGCTGGCGGAACCCGGTCTTATGAAATGGCCCGACAATTAATCGAATGCGGCCACAAAGTCACAATGGTATGCGTAAGGAGTGGCCAAGGTGATATAGAGTTGCCCGGAAGTCCTGAAGACCCGGTGCGCAAGGGGTCCGTTGACGGCATCCAGGTCATTCAGTACAACCTGGAATACACCAATTACATGAGCCTGTACAAAAGAGCATGGCTGTTTTTACGGTATGCGCTGAACAGTGTCATCCTAACTCTTCGAATGGATTACGATCTGGTGTTTGCCACGTCCACGCCGCTCACCGCTGGGATTCCCGGCATATTCGCCCGATGGGTAAGAAACAAACCTTTTATTTTTGAGGTGCGCGATTTGTGGCCGGAATTACCGCGGGCCATGGGGGTCGTTAAGAATCCCCTGGTGCTGGCGGGCATGTCTTTGCTGGAATGGATGAGCTACAGGGCCGCTACTGCCTGCATCGCCCTGGCTCCTGGCATAAAGGAAGGCATTGCACGCCGCAGTCCTAAAAACAGGCGTATCACCATGATCCCCAACGGTTGTGACTTGAATTTATTTAAACCAGGACGACGTGAAGACCTGAATTTACCGGGCATTCGCCCAAATGATTGCGTGGCGATTTTTACGGGTGCTCATGGCATGGCCAACGGTCTTGATGCGGTGCTGGATGCCGCCCGGGTTTTGCTGGATCGAAATCGGAAGGACATCGTGCTGGTTTTCATTGGCGATGGAAAGCTCAAACCCCACCTGAAGGAAAGAGCACGATCTGAAGGGCTTGAAAACTGCCGTTTCTTTGATCCAATACCCAAAAATCAGCTTAATCACCTGGTAAGTTGTTGCGATATCGGGCTGATGATTTTAGATGATGTACCTGCTTTTTATTATGGCACTTCGCCTAATAAATTTTTTGATTATATCAGTTCGGGGCTGCCCGTGGTCAACAATTACCCCGGCTGGCTGGCCGGCATGATCCACGAACATCATTGCGGCGAGCCGGTGCCGCCCCGAAACCCCCAAGCCTTTGCGGATGCGCTGTGTAAGTTGGCCGACAATCCCGAATTACGAAGGGAATATGGACAAAATGCCCGACATCTTGCGGAGCAAGCGTTTTCCCGAGAAAATCTGGCGACTGAATTTGTTGCCTTCCTGGAAATAAATAGTCGTTGAGAAGAGGAGTTTTGTTGAAGCTATGAGAATCATCTCCGTTGTCGGTGCCCGGCCCAATTTCATGAAAATCTCTCCGTTTATAAGGGCCATTAAAGATCACAATCATAATGGACATTTAAAAATAGAACATATTCTCGTGCATACCGGCCAGCATTATGACGACAACATGTCAAGGGCGTTTTTTGAGGCATTAAATATTCCGGAGGCTGATATCAATTTAGGTATCGGGTCGGGCACCCATGCTGAGCAGGTGGGCCATACCATGATCGCTTTTGAAAAAGTAATCCACCGGGAGCGACCGGACTGGGTTGTGGTGGTCGGGGATGTCAACGCCACCTGCGCCTGCTCTATCACCGCCAAAAAAGAGCATGTGCGGGTTGCCCATATTGAAGCGGGCTTGCGCTCCCGAGATATGAGCATGCCCGAGGAGATCAATCGGCTGGTGACGGACCGGCTATCCGATCTGCTGTTTACGCCGGATTTACTGTCGGGCGATAATTTGCGTCAGGAAGGGGTTGCCGAAAATCAAATCCGTTTTGTGGGCAACATCATGATTGATACGCTGGAAACTCAGCGAGAGAAATCAGCGGTGCTGCAAATTGGTGATATTATAAATCAAAACTCTATGAAGGATTTTTGTCAGGCTTCGTCTCTCATCGGTTCGGGTAATTATTCATTGCTTACCCTGCACCGGCCATCCAATGTCGATGATCGGATAATTTTCACCAATATCTTGAATTTTCTTACAAATGAGTTGACCAAAGAACTGGCACTGCTATGGACAATTCATCCCCGCACGGAAAAGCAGCTTAAAACCTTTAATTTGTGGGAACAGGTGATGCGCACGGAGAATCTGGTTCCCCTAAAACCGTTGGGGTATCATGAAATGTTGCGTTTAAACATGGATGCGACCATGGTGCTGACCGACAGCGGAGGCTTGCAGGAAGAGTGCTGCGTGTTGGGCACCCCATGCCTGACGCTGCGCTGGAATACTGAACGGCCGGTGACTTTGCAGGAGCATGGCGGCGCAAGCGTCCTGGTTGGAAACGATGTGGACCGAATTCGAGAAACATGCCGGGAAATGCTGAAGCGCAGTCGAATCCCTTCCAGACCGGAACTCTGGGACGGGAAAACCGCTCCCAGAATCGTGGCAGCTTTAGCGGGATATGAGGCGCAGATGGGAAATGGCGGGCAGGATTAGAATGTTTTATCCAAAACACGGCAAGCGGATTTTTGATCTCGCGCTTTCAATTCCCGGTTTTTTGCTTTTATCAACTTTTATCGCCCTTATCGCATTATTTGTACGTATTCAATTGGGGTCTCCGGTATTGTTCAGGCAAATACGGCCCGGCCTTCACGCAAGGCCGTTTACCATTTACAAATTTCGGACCATGACTGACGACAGGGACCAGAACGGAAATCTTCTTCCGGATGCCGAGAGGTTGACAAGGCTGGGAAGGTTTCTGCGTGCCACTTCTCTGGATGAACTTCCGGAATTATGGAATGTTATCAAGGGTGATATGAGTCTGGTAGGGCCACGGCCTCTTTTGATGCAATATCTGGATCGGTACACAGACGAACAGATCAGAAGGCATGAGGTGAAACCCGGTATAACCGGTTGGGCCCAGGTAAATGGGCGTAATGCAATAACCTGGGAAGAGAAGTTTCAATTGGACGTGTGGTACGTTGATAACTGGTCGTTGTGGTTGGACCTTAAAATCCTTGGGATGACGGTCTTGAAGATTTTGAGACGCGAAGGGATCAATCAGCCGGGACAGGCGACGATGGAGGAATTCAAGGGAATCGGCAAACCTTAATCTGATGGATTATCTTGACAATCATGTCATTATGCTGTAAATATTACGACAATGAGCGATAATATACAGCTATATAGAATGATAAACGACAGGATTCCCGAAGCCGGCAAGAGGCGCCTGCTCCTTTTAACCGGTGCGCGCCAGACCGGAAAGACAACCCTTGCCAAAAGTAAATATCCGGATTTACGTTATATTAATCTGGATGCTCCGGAAAATCGAGAGGCGATTCGTCAAGTCTCCTCATCCCTGTGGGCGAAGGACATCGGGCGCGCCGTGTTGGATGAAGCTCAAAAAGAACCTGTTATCTTTGATAAAATAAAATACGCGTTTGATGAGGGGGCGCTCACTTTTTCTGTTTTACTGGGGTCCAGCCAGATTCTTCTTTTAAAAAAGATACGGGAAACATTGGCCGGCCGCGTTTCAATCTTTGAGCTTTGGCCGCTCATGATGTGCGAGATCTTTAATAATAAGGCCACAGCCCCTGAAACATTGCCTCTGGTTGATGATATTTTTTCTTCGATGGCCCTTGACGATATCTTCGGCAATCAACCTTCTGTTTTGTTGGCCGAGGAAGATGCGTGGCGCAGAAACGCTCAGGACTACCTCCTGCAGTGGGGTGGGATGCCGGCTTTGCTGCCGTTGGATGCATCGGATCGGTTTCAGTGGCTCAAAGATTATGAATATACCTATCTCGAACGGGATGTCGCCGATCTTGTCCGGTTGGATGATCTGCTGCCGTTTAGAAAGTTTCAGCGCCTGGCCGCGCTTCGTTCCGGCTGTTTATTAAACTATGCGGAATTGGCCAGGGATGCAGCGGTTAGCATTGATACGGCGCGGCGCTACCTTGAATATCTTCGTCTTTCTTATCAGACCTGGCTCTTGCCGCCTTATCATGTCAATCTGACCAGCACGGTGATCAAGACACCCAAGACATACTGGCTTGATGTGGGCCTGATACGGCATTTGACTGGTGTAAAAGAAGTTGTGTCCGGCGAGCTCTACGAATCCATGGTTGTCGGTGAACTTGTCAAATGGATGAAAACGATGGCCCGCGATGGAGATTTATATTTCTATCGGACGCGCTCCGGTCTGGAAGTGGACATTCTTTTTGAATCACCGGCGGGTGTTGTCGGTATGGAAATTAAATCCCGATCGGTTCTGGCTTCCAAAGATACGCGTGGGCTCAGGGAAGTAGCCTCTTCACTGGGCGACAAGTGGCGCGGCGGTATGGTGATTTACTCCGGCAATGAGCTCAAGCGCATAGACGAGCCCAACATATGGGCGGTTCCATCACACAGATTGTTTACGGAAAAGTTACAAAGGCCATAAACGCTGGTGTGGGAAGAGAAGTTTCAATTGGACGTGTGGTACGTTGAAAACTGGTCCTTATGGTTGGACCTTAAAATTCTTGGGATGACGGTCTTGAAGATTTTGAGACGCGAAGGGATCAATCAGCCGGGAC